>JAPSKJ010000364.1 GCA_031177735.1 Nocardioides sp. | reverse complement strand
CCGTCGCCACCAGCCCGCCAGCGCCGTCCGGACACCACCTCGTCCGGGCGGCGCTGGTGTGTGCGGACGCCTCATTCCTGTGACCGATGTGACGAATGAGGTTATGGTGAATTGCCTTCCCCCTTCCCCTGGAGTACGCCGTATGTCTCGCTCACCTCTCGGAACCCGACTGCGCCGCGCACTGACCGGCTCGGTGGTCACGGCCGCCGCCGGCGTACTCGCGGCGGGGCTGTTCATCGCCCCCGGCGCCACGCCGCGCGCCGAGGACGGCCCGCCGACCGAGGTGCGGGCGCAGATCTCGACGGTCGCGAGCGCGACCAACCCGGCGACTCCCGGCGACTTCACCGGCTACGGCTTCGACCAGTGCCTGGCGCCGAGCCAGGCCGCGATGGACGCCTGGCTCGAGCACTCGCCCTACCTGGCGGTGGGCATCTACATCTCCGGCAACTCGCGGTTCTGCCGCGACCAGCCCAACCTGACGCCCGCATGGGTCGCCACCCAGCTCGCCAAGGGCTGGCGGCTGCTGCCCATCACGCTCGGCCCGCAGTCGACCTGCGTGGGGCGCTTCCCGCGCTACGGCGCGAAGATCGACCCGACCATCGTCAACGGTGACGCAGCCGCCGCTCGGGCGCAGGGAGTCACCGAGGCGGACACGGCCGTGAACGCCGCCGGAGCGCTCGGGATCGTGCCGGGCAGCACGCTGTGGTACGACCTCGAGGGTTGGTCCAACTACAAGGACGCCACCTGCCGGGAGTCGGCGCTGGCCTTCCTCTCCGGATGGACCCAGCGGGTCCACGACCACGGCTACGTCTCCGGCGTCTACTCCAGCGCCGGCTCGGGCATGAAGATCCTCGACGACGCCCGGAAGCAGGGGCGCGCCGACGTCGTGCTCCCCGACCGGATCTGGATCGCCCGCTGGGATGGCCAGGCCAACACCTCGACCACCTACATCGCCGAGGACGGTTGGCGGCCCGGCAACCGGATGAAGCAGTACCGCGGCGGCCACGACGAGACGTGGGGCGGCGTCACCATCAACATCGACAGCAACTTCCTCGAGCTGGGCGCGGGCCTCACGGCTGCGCCGGAGACCCACTGCGGCGGCGTGCCGGTCGACTTCCCGGCGTACACCAAGCTCAAGCCGGGCACGACCGACAAGGCGCGGGTCAAGGCGCTGAAGTGCCTGCTCAGCGAGCGCGGGGCCTACGCCGGCAAGGCCAAGGGGAAGTACAACAAGTCGCTCGTGGCTGCGGTGCGCGCCTGGCAGGGCGCCAACGGCCTGAAGCAGAAGGACACCTGGTCGAAGAAGAACTGGAAGCGGCTCTTCGCCGGCGGAGCGAGGCCGGTGCTGAAGTTCGGCTCCACCGGCCCGGCGGTCCGCGACCTGCAGCGAGCGCTCAACACCTCGATCAAGGGGCTCGCCCTGCCGGTCGACGGCGTCTACGCCCGCGCCACCGAGAACGCCGTCAAGCGGTTCCAGAAGACCAAGAAGCTCGGCAAGTCAGGCGTGGCCAACACTGCCACCTGGGCGGCCCTGGCCCGCTGACCGGAGCGCTGGCGGGTTGTGACGTGCCTGGCCCCGTTCCCGGCGGGGCACTCGTCACAACCCCTTCGCGCGGGTGAGCTCAGGCGCGCTCGGCCTTGCTCCAGCTCTGCGGGATGATGCCGCGGCGCTCGGCGTAGCGGTCGAACCACAGCGTCATCAGCGGCGGGACGGAGCTGACCAGGCCGAGGGCGACCTGGCCGATCGACCAGCGACCCCGGACCGCGAGCAGGAGGGTGACGGCGACGTAGGCCATGAAGAGGCCGCCGTGGATGGGTCCGAAGACCTTCACGCCGAGCTCGCCGGTCTCGGTGACGTACTTGAAGAACATGCCGATCAGCAGGCCGATCCACGAGCACGCCTCGGCGACCGCGACGACGCGGAAGAGCACCAGCGGAGCCATCAGGCGAAGACCGTCTCGGCGATCCGGGACAGGGAGGTGAAGAAGCCCAGGCCGTCGGTGCCGGAGCCGGTGAGCGCCTCGACGGAGTGCTCCGGGTGCGGCATCAGGCCGACCACGTTGCCGCGCTCGTTGGTGATGCCGGCGATGTCGCGCATCGACCCGTTGGGGTTGACCTCGAGGTAGCGCGCCACGACACGGCCCTCACCCTCGAGCCGGTCGAGGGTGTCCTCGTCGGCGATGAAGCCGCCCTCGCCGTTCTTGAGGACGATGGTGACCTCCTGGCCGGCGTCGTAGGCCGAGGTCCACGCGGTCTGGTTGTTCTCGATGCGCAGCCGCTGGTCGCGGCAGACGAACTTGCGGTGGTCGTTGCGGATCAGCGCACCCGGCAGCAGGTGCGACTCGCACAGGACCTGGAAGCCGTTGCAGATGCCGAGCACGGGCATGCCCTTGCCGGCCGCCTCGATGATCTCGGCCATGACCGGGGAGAACCGGGAGATCGCGCCGGCGCGCAAGTAGTCACCGTAGGAGAACCCGCCCGGCAGGATGATCGCGTCGACGCCGCGCAGGTCGTGGTCGCCGTGCCAGAGTGCGATCGCCTCGTGGCCGGCGATCTTCGCCGCGCGCTGGGCGTCGACGTCGTCGAGCGTGCCCGGGAAGGTGACGACACCGACCTTCATCGGACCGCCTCCTCCACCCGGACGCGGAAGTTCTCGATCACCGTGTTCGCCAGGAACGTCTCGGCCAGCTTCTCGACCTGGGCGAGCACCTCGTCGGTGATCTCACCCTCGAACTCGAGCTCGAAGCGCTTGCCCTGGCGGACCTCGGTGACGCCGGTGAATCCCAGACGGGGCAGGGCGCCGTGGACGGCCTTCCCCTGCGGGTCCAGGATCTCCGGCTTCGGCATGACGTCGACGACGACTCGGGCCACGGGGACGCTCCTTGGCGGGTGGTGGGGATGCGCTCCAAGTCTAGGAGAAGCATCCCCACCGGCCCGCATCGCGGACGCAGGGCGGGCAGGGCTGGCTCAGGCTGGGCTCAGCGCTTGACTTTGAAGGCCTTCGCCGACGGCGTCGAGTCGCTCAAGCCGCCCGCTACCGCGCGTACCTGCAGGGTGTGCTTGCCGGGC
>JAPSKJ010000363.1 GCA_031177735.1 Nocardioides sp. | reverse complement strand
TGCCGGTGGTGGTGCCGGTGGTGGTCACGGGTTCCTCACAGGTGGGCGTAGACGTCGTCGAGCTCGAGGCCGCTGGCCAGCATGAGCACCTGGGCGTGGTAGAGCAGCTGGGAGATCTCCAGGGCGGTGGCGTCCTTGCCCTCGTGCTCGGCGGCCATCCAGGACTCGGCGGCCTCCTCGATGAGCTTCTTGCCGACCGCATGGACGCCGCCGTCGAGAAGCTTGACGGTGCCGGATCCCTCGGGGCGGGTCCGTGCCTTCTCCTGCAGCTCGGCCCACAGCTCGTCGAACGTCTTCACGACGGACCAGCCTAGTCGGCGCCGGGCGGTCCGGCGGACCCGCGGGGTGCGGGTGAGACCTTCGCCCCGGTCGTCGCGGCGCGGGGCTCAGCGACGCTGCCGGATGTTGCGCAGGCTGACGGCCGTGGCGAGCGCGGCCGCGGCGGCCTCGTAGCCCTTGTCCTCGCCCGACCCCGGCAGCCCCGCACGGTCGAGTGCCTGCTCCTCGGTGTCGCAGGTGAGCACGCCGAAGCCGACGGGGATGGTGTGGTCGAGCGCGACGCGGGTGAGCCCGTCGGTGGCGGCGGAGCAGACGTACTCAAAATGCGGGGTGCCGCCACGGATGACCACGCCGAGGGCGATGATCGCGTCGTAGCCCTGCGCCGCCAGCGCGGCCGCGACCACCGGCAGCTCGAAGGTGCCCGGGGCGCGGGTCAGCACCGGCGCCTCGACCTTGTGGTCGGCGCAGGCGCGCTGGGCGCCCGCGATCAACCCGTCCATCACCTGCTCGTGCCAGCTGGCCGCGACGATCGCGACGCGCAGGTCGTGGCAGTCGATCGGCTGGGCCTTGGGCGCTCCGGCTCCGCTCATGAGTTTCAGGCTCCTTCGGGGTGGGAGGCGAGGTCGGGGAGCACGTGGCCCATCCGATCGCGCTTGGTCAGCAGGTAGGCGAGATTGTGGTCGTTGGGGTGCGGTGTGAGCGGTACCCGTTCCGCGACGGCGATGCCGTAGTCCTCCAGCTCGCTGACCTTGCCGGGGTTGTTGGTCAGCAGCCGGACGGTGGTGACACCGAGGTCGCGCAGGATCTGGGTGGCGGCGCCGTAGTGACGGGCGTCGGCGGGGAGGCCGAGGTCGAGGTTGGCGTCGACGGTGTCACGGCCGCCGTCCTGGAGCTGGTAGGCCTGCAGCTTCGCGACCAGGCCGATCCCGCGGCCCTCGTGTCCGCGCAGGTAGACCACCACTCCCCTGCCCTCGGCGACGATCCGCTCGAGCGCCTCGTCGAGCTGCGGCCCGCAGTCGCACCGCCTGCTGCCGAAGACGTCGCCGGTCAGGCACTCGCTGTGCACCCGGGCCAGCACGGGTTCCTCGCCACTGACGTCACCGTGCACGAGCGCGACGTGCTCGGAGTCGTCGACGGTGATGCGATAGCCGTAGGCGGTGAAGTCGCCGTGCCGGGTGGGCAGCCGGGTCTCCGCCTCGCGGGTGACCAGAACCTCGGTGCGTCGCCGGTAGGTGACCAGGTCGGCGATCGAGATCATCGCCAGGCCGTGCTCGTTGGCGAAGGCGCGCAGCTCACCGGCCCGCTTCATGGTTCCGTCGTCGTTGACCACCTCGACCAGCACACCGACCGGCGGCAGCCCGGCCAGCCGAGCCAGGTCGACCGCGGCCTCGGTGTGCCCGCGCCGCACCAGCACACCGCCCTCGCGGTAGCGCAGCGGGAAGACGTGGCCGGGCCGGGTCAGCTGCTGGGGCTGGGTGGCAGGGTCGGCGAGCAGGCGGGCGGTGAGCGCCCGGTCGGCGGCGGAGATGCCGGTGCTCACGCCGTCGCGGGCGTCGACGGAGACGGCGTACGCCGTGCGGAGCCTGTCCTGGTTGTCGGGTCGCATCAACGGCAGGTCGAGCCGGTCCAGCAGCTCGCCTGGCATCGGCACGCAGATCACCCCGCTGCTGTGCCGGATGGTGAAGGCCATCAGCTCCGGCGTGGCGGCGCTGGCCGCGAAGATGATGTCGCCCTCGTTCTCGCGGTCCTCGTCGTCGACCACCACGACCGGCCGGCCGGCGGCGATGTCGGCGACCGCCCGCTCGATGGGGTCGAGTCGGACTCCCTGGTGCTGCTCCTGCTCAGCCACGACGGGCCTCCATCAGCTTCTCGACGTGCTTCGCGAGCACGTCGACCTCGAGGTTGACCGGGTCCCCGGGTTGCTTGAGGCCCAGCGTGGTGCGGGCGAGGGTCTCGGGGATCAGGCTGATCGTGAACGACTGCTCCCCGGCCTCCACGACGGTGAGGCTCACCCCGTCGACCGCGATCGATCCCTTGTCGACCAGGTAGCGGCTCAGCGGCCCGGGCAGGGCGATCTCGACGACCTCCCAGTGCGCGCTGGGCGTGCGGCCGGTGATGGTGCCGACGCCGTCGACGTGGCCCTGCACGATGTGGCCGCCGAGCCGGGTGGTCGGCGTGACCGCCCGCTCGAGGTTGACCCGGGTGCCGGGTGCGGCACCGCGCAGGGAGGTCTTGTCGAGCGTCTCCTGCATCACGTCGGCGGTCCAGGTGCTGCGGCCGTCACCGGTGGAGCCGGTGTCGACGACCGTCAGGCAGCAGCCGTTGACGGCGATGGAGTCGCCGGAGCGCGTGCCCGCGAGCACGGTCTCGGCGGCGATGGTGAGCCGGATGGCGTCGCCCTGGTCCTCCACGGACGCGACGGTGCCGAGCTCCTCGACGATGCCGGTGAACATCAGGTGCCTTCTCTCGTTGCCGGCTCGAGGATGAGCCGGACGTTGGGTTGCTCGCCCTCCGCGGCGGCGGGCAGCACCGTCACGTCGGTGACGGTGGGCCGCAGTGCGTCGGCGATGGTGGTGATCCCGAGATCGGCGACGGCGCTGCGGCCGGCGCCCAGGAGCATGGGGGCGACGTAGGTGACGATCTCGTCGACGAGTCCCGCCTCGAGGAAGGCCGCAGCCAGGGTCGGTCCGCCCTCGAGGAAGACGTGCAGCTTCTCCCGCTCCCACAGCTGCTTCAGCGCCGCGTGCGGGTCGCGGGTGCGCAGGTGGACCGTCTCGGCCTGCTCGTCGAAG
>JAPSKJ010000026.1 GCA_031177735.1 Nocardioides sp. | reverse complement strand
GCGGAGTACTTCTCGCCCGGCCGGACGTCGAGGAACTCGTTGAAGCGGCTCTGCACGACCCAGCCGTTGGAGACGGGGAGCGACGTCTCGCCGTTGCCGTGGTAGAGCTTGTCGTGCCCGACCTGGTCGACGTCGATGAAGACGTTGTCCTCGGCCCGGTTGCTGTGGCCGGACTGGAAGAAGAGACCGGAGTGCGCGTCCTTCACCACGTTGTGGTGGAAGCGCATGCCCGAGACGCCGTCGTCCATGTAGAACGCGTCGTTGTCGCCGCCGATCTTCTCGAAGAGGTTGTAGGCCACCTCGTTGCCCAGATAGGTGTAGTCGCGGCCGGTGTAGACCACGCCCTGGTCCCCGGCGTTCTTGACCAGGTCGTAGAAGTGGTTGTGGGTGACGCGCATGTCGTTGCCCATGATCTGCACGGCCATGTGCGGGGCGTCGTGGACGTAGTTGCCCTCGAAGGTGTTGCCGACGCCGTACAGGTAGCCGGCCGGGGTGTACGTCGCCAGCTTGGAGAACCGCGCGATCTCGTTGTTGCGCGCGACGTTGTTCCCGCGCTCGAGGGTGTGCCGGTCGCCACCGCCGAGCAGGACCCCGCCGCCGCCCAGGTCGTGCAGGTAGGAGTTCTGCACGACGTTGTCGTGGCCGCCGCGCAGGGTCTCGTAATCGGGCAGCGCCGTGATCGACTCCGTCGTGGTGCCGATCCGGACCGCGTCCATGCTGACGTTGGAGATCTCGACGCCGTCGATCAGCGTGTCCTCGGCGTCGAGCAGCTGCACGCCGCTGATGAGCGAGTCGGAGAGCGCGAGGCCACGCAGGGTCACGCCCCGGGTGCCCTCGAGGAGGAAGAGGTTCTTGTCGAAGGCCCGCAGGGTCACCTGCTTGCCCTCGACCGTGCCGCCGGCGGGCTTGAAGTACACGACGTCGTTGCCCTGGTAGCGGTCGATGTAGTACTCCCCCTCGACGTCCATCTCCGAGAGGATGTTGATGGCCTTGACCTTGGTGTAGTCGTTGCGGGGCCAGTACATCGAGGGGTACTTGGCGTACATCCGGGTGCCGTCCCAGGAGAGCAGCCGGACCATGTCGTTGGCGTAGTTGTTGCCCAGGTAGCCCGAGAGCCAGGCCTCGGTCTCGTAGCGGCTGTTGTCGATGTCCTCGATGAACTGCGGGTCCGCCTGGACCGGGATGTGGCTGTACTCGCCGAAGCCGCGAGTGCCCCAGTCCTTGATGGTCGGCACGGCCTCGGGCGCCCACTTCTGGTAGCGGTTCCCCTCGAGCAGCCGGCCGCCGACCTCGTAGACCGGCGGGGTCATCTTGCGCATCTCGTCCTGGGACCAGGTGTTGCGGTCCTCCGGGTCGGGCAGCATCTGCTTCTTGTCCTCGAACTGCGCGCGCGGCGTGGTGCCGCTGACCGCCCACGAGGGTTCGGGGCCGAAGCGGTCCCGCAGGTCGGGCATGATCAGGTCGTTCTGCGCGGGGACGCGCCACTTGCCGCCGTCGCCGTAGAGGTAGCAGCCCGCGGTCCCCGCGGCGCAGTCGGTGCCATTGGGGTACTCGGCCAGCGTCTGGGTCGTGCCCTCGACGACCAGCTCCGGGGCGAAGGGCTGGGGCAGCCAGTTGAAGCCGTTCTTGTAGAGCGTGCCCGGGTCGATCCCGGCCGCGCCGAGATCGAAGACGTAGACACCCTCGCGCAGCGCGGGCGTGTCCAGCCGGGTGTGCGAGGAGTACGCCGGGTCGGCCAGCTCCGCCGCTGAGAGGTCGGCGAGCCGCTTCCACCCCTCGGCCGGGAGCTCGTGGGCGCCGGTGACCTCCACGCGCTCGCCGCGGTAGGCGGCGTAGGTGACCCAGGAGTTCTCCTCACCGGTCAGCGTGATGGCGTCGTCGAGGACGTAGCGTCCGCCACGGATCCAGACGGTGCCGGGCGAGGAGGCGCTGGTCGTGCCCGCCAGCGCGTCACGCGCGGCGGCGATCGTGCGCAGCGGTTGCTCGCGAGTGCCGGGGGCGGAGTCGTCACCGTCGGGTGCGACGAACACGACCGGACCGCGGTGCGCGGGCGCGACGGAACTGGCGGAGCCGGCCGTGATGGCGGCCGCCGTGGTGGCGCCGGTGAGCAGCCCGAGAGGGACCGCGGCGGCGAGTGCGAGGTGAAGCAGGCGTGGTGACCGAGACATGGGCAGCTCCGCGTTCGGGAGAAGGTATGACGTCACAACTGTGGCGCACGACACATCTGTTGGCAAGCGCTTTCCACCGGCGCACCGCCGACGTGACCTCTCGCGAGACAGGCGATAGGCGATCGGTGTGACGTCTGTTACGTTCGATCTCAGGCGCTGCGGAGAGCGCTTTCCCATCTGGGATCCAGCACAGCACTCGGGAGCTGAATCATGGAACTGACCCGTCGACACGTCCTGATGGGCACGATGGCCACTGCGGTCGCCACCGGCGTCGCAGACTTCTCACGCCCGGCGCACGCTGGCGGCGGGTCTCGGACCGCCGCTGCGGCGCGGCTCTGGTACCTCGCACCCGCGACCGCCTGGCCGCAGGCGCTGCCCATCGGCAACGGCCGACTGGGCGCCATGGTGTTCGGCGGCGTCGACGAGGAGCGACTGGCCCTCAACGACGACACCGTCACTGCCGGCGGGCCGCACGACCCGGTCAACCCGGCCGCGCACGATGCGCTCGACGAGGTGCGCCGACTGATCTTCGAGGGCGAGTACGACCAGGCGCAGGCCCTCGCGAGGACCGATGTCGTCTCGAAGTACTGGGAGATGTGCTACCAGCCGCTCGGCGACCTGCGGGTCACCTCGGCGGGTGGTCGGGGCGAGGTGACCGGCTATCGCCGCGAGCTCGACCTGGACCGTGCGCTCGTCACCACCCGCTACCGCCGAGGCGGCGTCAGCTACACCCGCGAGGCGTTCGTGTCGGCGACCAGGCAGTGCATCGTCGTCCGCTACACCGCCGACCGCCGCGGCGCGCTCGACCTCGACGTCACCCTCGACGGTCCGCCGCCGGTCGGCAAGCAGCCCTGGCCCGCCGCCCCGACCGAGTCCCCCGTCTGGACCACGGCGGTCGACCGTGCCGGCGACCTGCTCATGACCGGCAGCCCGTCACCGCTCTTCGGGGTGCCGGCAGCGATCCACTTCGCGGCCCGGGCCCGCGTGCTCGCCACCGGCGGCCACCGCACCGAGACCGCGGACACCGTCTCCGTGCGCGGCGCGGACGAGGTGGTGCTCCTGCTCTCCTCGGCCACCGACCACCACGACGACCGACCCACCCCGGAGGAGCGATCCCGCGCCCAGATCGCCCGGACGGCCGGCGTGCCCTACCGGCGGCTGCTGCACGAGCACCTCGTCGAGCACCGCAAGCTCTACCGCCGGGTCAGCCTCGATCTCGGCACCACTCCTGCCGCCGGCCTGCCCACCGACCAGCGGGTCGACCAGTCCGGCAGCCTCGACGATCCGGCGTTCGCTGCCCTCTACTTCCAGTACGGGCGCTATCTCCTGATCTCCAGCTCCCGCCCGGGCACCGAGGCGGCCAACCTGCAGGGCATCTGGAACGAGCGCGTCGCTCCCCCGTGGCAGAGCAACTACACGCTCAACATCAACACCGAGATGAACTACTGGCTGGCTGAGCCGACCGCCCTGCCCGAGTGTGCCGAGCCGCTGGTCGACCTGGCCCGAGGCCTGGCCGCCACGGGCGCCCGCACGGCGTCGGAGATGTACGGCGCCCGCGGCTGGGTGGCCCACCACAACTCCGACCTGTGGCGCGGGACGGCGGCGTACGACGGCCCGCAGGGGATCTGGCCGCTGGGCGGGGCCTGGTTGTGCCTGCACCTGTGGGACCACTACGACTACAGCCGCGACGTCCGGTTCCTCGCCGAGATCTACCCGTTGCTGCGAGGTGCCTGCGAGTTCTTCCTCGACACGCTGGTCCCCCACCCGGAGAAGGGCTGGCTGGTGACCAACCCGTCGGTCTCCCCGGAGAACAGCCACCACCCCGGCCAGATGCTCTGCGCCGGTCCGACGATGGACATGCAGATCCTGCGCGATCTCTTCGCCAACACGATGCGGGCCGCCGAGGTCCTCGGCGTGGACGCCGATCTCCGCAGCCAGCTGAGCGAGGCTCGGGGTCGACTGGCTCCGCACCAGGTGGGCAGCGCCGGTCAGCTCCAGGAGTGGCTCGAGGACTGGGACATGACGGCACCCGAGCCGAGTCACCGGCACATCTCCCACCTGTACGGGCTCTACCCCAGCGGTCAGATCGACATCCACGACACACCCGACCTGGCGGCTGCCGCGCGGCGGTCCTTGGAGCTTCGCGGCGAGGGCGTCGACGACGACGGCTGGGCGGTCGCCCTCCGCGCGATCCTGTGGGCCCGGCTCGGCGATGCGGAGAACGCCCACCGCACGCTCCGGCTGCTCTTCTCCCCGATCCGCCACAACCCCAACGCCCTGAACGGCCGGACCTACTACCAGATCGACGCCAACCTGGGCGGTCCCACCGCCGTCGTCGAGATGCTCCTGCAAAGCGTCGGCGAGGAGATCCGCGTGCTGCCGGCGCTGCCCTCGGCATGGTCGGAGGGCTCCGTGCGGGGCCTACGTGCCCGAGGTGGCTTCGAGACCGACATCACCTGGCGCGACGGGCGCCTGGCCACGGCCGTGCTCACCTCTCGCGCCGGTCAGCGCGCCCGGGTGCGGACCTCCGATCCGCTCGCGGTCACGGGCGTCGGCCGTGGGCGAGTGACGCGGCCGGAGCCGGATGTCGTGGAGTTCCCTACGGTCCCGGGCGGTGTCTACCGGTTGACACCCGCCTGACGGTCGACGGCCGATCCCGACGGCGCGCCGGTCACGTCTCCACCTCGAGGTGCTCGTCGTCGGTCATCACCAGGCGCACGACGTCACGCGGCAGGGCGTCACCTGCGTGAGGAGGGCCTGACGAGGGGGTGACGAGGGCGTGACGAGGGCGATGTGACCGTGACCGCAGGCGAGCACAGGTGAAAGGGCGCGAGCCTGGGTACGGCTAGGCCATGGCAATCATCGGTTTCCTCGTGTTCGGACTGATCGTCGGTGCGCTGGCGCGGCTGCTCAAGCCCGGTCGGCAGCGCCTCGGGCTGCTCGGGACGCTCGTGTTGGGCGTGGTCGGGTCGTTGATCGGCGGCATCGTCGCCTCGGCCCTCGGCACAGGCGACATCTGGGAGCTCAACATCCTGGGTGCGGTCGTGGCGATCATCGCGGCCGTCCTCCTCATCGGCGTGGTGGAAGGCTTCCTGGGCAAGAAGCCGGCGCACCGCTGACCGTCGGACTCATGCGGAAGGCCCCGCAACCGATAGGTTGCGGGGCCTTCTCACGTCCGCGCGGGCGATCGGTCACCTACGACCCGGAGGTAGAGATGGACTCCCACGGGGGCGACCAGCAGCTGTCGCACGCCTGGCGGCTGCTCACGCTGCGGCGTACTTTCGGCCCACGGGATCCGCGCCACCTCCATCCGGCGCACTCCGCGGGATCCGACGAGGGAGCGACGTGAAGCACATCCACCTCGAGCTCGCCGCCGACGCGAGGAGTGCGGGGTCGGCTCGGCACTCGTTGCGAACGCTCCTCGACGAGGCGGCCGCGAACACCTGGACCGACTCGGTCGTCCTGGCCGCGTCGGAGGTGATCACCAACGCCGTGATGCACGCCGGAACCGCCGTCTCGCTCGAGGCCTGGGCCACCGCCGACGGGGTTCGGGTCGAGGTGCGGGACGGCAGCAGCCATCTTCCGACGAGGAGGAAGTACGCGCTCACCTCCGGCACCGGTCGGGGGCTGCACATCCTCGACCACAGCGTGGAGCGTTGGGGTGCCGAGCCGCTGCCGACGGGCAAGGCGGTGTGGTTCGAGCTCGGGCAGCCACCCATCACGCGGTCGTGGTCGTCGAGTGGCTCGCTGTCCTCGCTCCCGTCCGAGCCGGACGCGACGGTGCGGTTGCTCGACGTCCCGCTGCTGATGCACTGGGCCTGGCAGGAGCACGCCCAGACCCTGCTTCGCGAGTACCTGCTCTTCGCGCTCGAGTGGGACCCGGCGGCCATCGACCGGCACGCCCAGGCCAGCGACGCCCTGAGCACGCTGTACGACCAGATTCCCGTCCCACGGCTCCCCGACGACCCCGACCAGCTGCTGGCCGACGCCATCGAACCCGCCGTGACGGCGGAGCAGTTCACGATCACCGTCCCTCGAGCGTCGGTCCCGCACTTCGCCACCCTCGACTCGCTGCTGACCAGCGCGTGCGAGGCGGCCTCCCGCGGGGACTTCCTCGGGCTTCCCACGCAGCCCGAGATCTCCGAGATGCGCCAGTGGATCTGCCGGGAGGTCGCTCGGCAGGCCGAGGACGATGCCGCGGCTCCCGATCCGTGGCGCCCGCGCACCGACGTGAGAACCCCGCTCGTCGACGAGAGCGTGCTCAAAAGCCGCTACCAGGAGTTCTCCGACTCCGACGAAGCGGTCCTGGTCACCGACCAGACGAGCGTCATCGTGGCGGTCACCCCGCCGGTCCTCCGCTTCCTGGGCTACGACTCCGAGGCCGACCTGCTCGGGCGGCGGGTCATCGTGGTCATCCCCCACCGCTTCCACCAGGCCCACATCGCCGGCACCACCCTGAACTCGGCGAACGGGCGGCGGCCGTTGCTCGACACCCCGCTCGAGGTCCCCGTCCTCCGGGCCGACGGGAGCGAGGCCCCGGTCGGGTTGAGGGTGAGCTCGCACCATCTTCAAGGCGAGGACCGCGTCTTCGTGGCGACGTTCAGCTTCACCTACTAGCACCGCTGCGGGCGAAGCGGGACCGCACCGGCCGATCCGACCCGCGAGGTCTATGTTTAGTAATCTAGGTGAGTTGGCTGCTACGGTTGCTTTCGCCGGAAGGGTGCCGAACAGGCCGGTCACCCGTCCACCACCGAGGGGACACATGCGCAAGCTCATCGTTCTGGGGGTCGTCGGCCTCCTCGCCCAGCTGATCGACGGCTCGCTCGGCATGGCGTACGGCGTGACGTCGTCCACGCTGCTGCTCGCCGCCGGCATCGCTCCGGCTGCCGCGTCCGCGGCCGTGCACTTCTCCGAGATCGGCACCTCGCTGGTCTCGGGCGTGTCCCACCACAAGATGGGCAACGTCGACTGGCGGACCGTGTCCATCCTGGCCGTGCCCGGCTTCGTCGGTGCCTTCGCCGGCGCGACGTTCCTCAGCAGCCTGGACGGCGACTCCGCCAAGCCGTGGGTCGCAGGCCTGCTCCTCTGCCTGGGGACGTACGTGATCTGGCGCTTCCTGGTGCTGGGCGGGCGTCGCCCGACGTTCAAGAGCAGGCCACCGGCCGGCATGCTGGCGCCGATGGGCCTGGTGGGCGGGGCGCTCGACGCTGTCGGCGGCGGCGGCTGGGGCCCGGTCGGCACCACCACGCTGCTCTCCTCCGGACGCCTGGAGCCCCGCAAGGTGGTGGGCTCCATCGACACCTCCGAGTTCGTCGTCGCGGTCGGCGGCTCGCTCGGCTTCATCCTTGCCCTGGGTTCACAGGGCATCGAGTGGGCCTACGCCGGAGCGCTGCTGGCCGGCGGCGTCATCGCCGCCCCGATCGCCGCCTGGCTGGTCAGGAAGCTGGCCGCGCGGGTGCTCGGCGTCGCGGCAGGCGGCCTCATCGTGCTCACCAACTCCAAGACCATCGCGGAGTCGCTCGGCGCCTCGGGCACCACGGTGGCCATGGTCGCGGCCATCCTCTTCGCGGCCTGGATCACCGGCATCGCTTGGGCGGTGCGGCAGGAGCGGCGCGCCCGCGAGGTCGAGCGGTCGCAGGAGGCCGTCGAGGTCCCGGTGGCGGTCGGCTGATCACCGACCGGGCGACCCGCCGCAGCGCGGTCAGGCGAACGGGCCGCGCAGGGCCGCCCACTGCAGCAGCATGATGGTCTTCCCGTCCACGATGCGGCCGTCACCGGTCATCGCGAGCGCCTCGGCGAAGTCGAGCTCGAGCACCTCGATGTCCTCGCCCTCCTCGGCGATCCCTCCCCCGTCGCCGGTGCGGCTGTCCGGGGTGTACGCAGCCGCGAAGAAGTGCAGCCGTTCGGTGACCGACCCTGGGCTCATGTAGGCGTCGAAGACGTGCTCGACCTCGGCCAGGCTCACGCCGAGCTCCTCCGCGCTCTCGCGGCGGATGGCGGTGACCGGGTCGTCGTCGTCGAGGAGCCCCGCGGCTGCTTCGATGAGCAGCCCGTCGGGATGGTCGTTGACGTAGGCCGGATACCGGAACTGTCGGGTGAGGAGCACGGCGCTCCGGTCGACGTCGTAGGGCAGCAGCACCGCGCCGTTCCCGCGGTCGTAGGTCTCACGTTCCTGTCTCTCCCAACGCCCGTCCCGTCGCCGGTAGTCCAGCGTGGTGCGCCTGAGCACGTGCCAACCCGTCGAGGTGAGCTCGACGTCGCGAACCACGACGTCGGGGTTGCGGGTCAGGCCGCGTCCCGCGCGATCGAGACCGGTGCGTCCCCGGTGGTCGGGAACCTCGATGCCCGGGCGCCGGCTCATGCGCTTCGGCCCTCGACGGGCGGGATCTCGGCGATGTCGTAGTACACCGGGAGCCCCCTGCGTTCAGCGATCGCGACGTCCTGGTCCGCTCCGGACGACTCCCCCGGCAGCCGCAGCACGGCGTCGCAGCGGTCGAGCAGTCGCTCCGCCGTCGGGTAGAGCACGTCCTCGGCGAGGGGATCGGTAGGGCCTGCCCCCGCCGAGCGCAGCACCGGAAGAGCCACCCACTCCCCGATCATCGGAATGTGTCCCGCTGCGAAGATCGGCCAGGCCGCCTCTTCGAGTCGGGCGAGGTTGGCGGCCATGGCCGCCGGATCGCCGCCCGCGCCGGAGCGGTAGGGGCCAGCGATGAGGATGAGCAAAGGTCGAGTCGTCGTCATACCGCTACCATACATGCAACATTGCGGATTAGTCGGAAGGAATGTGGATGCTAGTCGCTCAGCGCCGTGCGGAGTTGCTCCGCATTCTGGCGGAAACAGGCAAAATCGTGGCCAAGGACGTCGCTGTCGAGCTGGGCATCTCCGAGGACAGCATTCGCCGCGACCTGCGTGACCTGGCCGCCGAGGGGCTGTGCCAGCGCGTCTACGGTGGCGCACTGCCTGCCTCCCCCGCCGTAGTCGACTACGCCACCCGGAAGTCCGTCGAGCCGGACGGCAAGCGGGCGGTCGCTGCCCGCGCGGCGGCTCTGGTCCGCCCGGGCGGGGCGGTCATCCTCGACGGAGGCACGACCGCGCTCGCCGTCGCACGGACACTCCCGAGGGAGCTGGAGTGCACGGTCATCACGAACAGTCCGACGATCGCGTCGGCGCTCCTGCAGCACCCCAGCGCGGAGGTGTTCCTGCTCGGTGGCCGGATCTTCAAGCACTCCGCCGTCGCCTGCGGCGCGGCTGCTGTCGAGGCCGCCCAGAACGTCTCCGCCGACCTCTGCTTCCTCGGCGTGACAGGAGTGCATCCCGAGGCGGGACTTACGACCGGAGACGCCGAGGACGCTGCCATGAAGCGCGCACTCGCCGCACGCGCCGCGGAGACCTACATCCTCGCCTCGTCCGAGAAGATCGGCACCGCCTCGCCCTACCGCGTGCTGCCGTGGGACCAGATCTCGGGCGTGATCACCGACGCCGCCCCGAGTGGCGAGGTCATCCGACAGCTAGCAGCACTCGAGGTGGAGATCCTGCACGCCACCAACGGGGTGTAGACCCTGCTCACTGTTGCCACCAATTGTTGTCACAGGGGCGGATGAGGCGCCGACGGCGCCCCCTCCGTCACTTCGCCAGCTTCCGGTGGCGGATCGCCGACGTGACCGCCACCCGATCGGTGATGGGGAGGCGGATGAGGCACCGACGGTGCCCCACCCATCACTCCGTCAACATCTGGTGGCGGAATCGCGGCAGCTGACCGGCGCACGTCCAGAACGCCGTCGGCTGCAGGTCCGCCAGCGGTCACCGACCCAGCGGCCTCTCCAGCACAAGCCGGAGACCGGTGGACGGAAGGGCCGGGCCGGCTCCGACCTGGATCGGGGCGACACCCCTGTTGTCGGACTTCACCGTGTCACCGGCCGCGCTGACCCGGGCCACGTTGACCACCCGGCCGCCGGCCGACCCGGCGACCTTGGCGACCACGGTGACGACAGGTGCCTGCTTGCCGCCGCTCAGCTCGCTCGCGTAGGTGCACACCACCTTGTCGGAGGCCTTCTTGGCCTGGCATGTCCAACCCTTGCCCTTGGCCGAGACCAGCTCCAGCCCCGCCGGCAGCGGGTCCTTCAGCACGATCGGGCCCGAGGCGGCGTCGGGTCCACGGTTGGCGACGCGGAGCCGGTAGCGCACCGTGTCGCCCGGAGAGACCCTGCTCGAGGAGACGACCTTCTTGTCCAGCTTCAAGTTGAACAGGCTGGTCGCGACCTGGTTGGCCGTGCAGTCGGCGCGCGGATCGCCCTCCACCGGGGCGCACGACGCGGGCGGCTGCTGGCCGGGGTCGAGCAGGTGGTTGCTCAGTCGGCTGTCTCCGCGCTGGCCGTCCTGGTTGACCGCCACGGTGTAGGTCACGGTCGCGGACGCTCCCGCGGCGAGGGTGCCGGCGACCGCGACCCGGCCCGCGGCCGGCGCGGTAGCGCTGATCGCGCCCGACGAGCTCGTCGGACCCGACACCAACCTCGCGTCGTCCAGCACCCCGGACAGGTCGTCCACGCGGTTGACCGCCACCGGGCCGGTGCCGCGGTTGCTGAAGTGAAGCGTGTAGGTCAGCTGGGCGCCCTGCTTGACGGCCGTGCCCGAGGCCGGGTCGACCGTCTTCCAGTCCTCGAGGTCGCCCACCAGGTGGGTGGTGCTCGCCGGCGGAACGGGGGTGCACGGGGTCGTGCTGCAGTCGACCTGCGGGGAGTCCTGGGTCAGCAGGTTGCCGATCCGGTTGTTGCCGTGCTGCCCCGACGGCTTGGCGCGCACCTGGTAGGTCACGGTGACGGTGTCACCGGCCGGGATCGTGCCGACCACCCGGAGCGTGCTGGCGGTGCGCGTCGCGGTGACCGCGGCGCTGGTGCTCGTCGGCTCCTCCACCACCACGGCGTCGTCCAGGACGTCGGAGAGGTCGTCGGTGCTGTCCACCACCCCGGCGGTCTGGCCGCCGTTGTGCCAGGTGAGGCTGTAGGTGATCAGGTCGCCGGGCTGCACGGCGCCTCCGGCGGCCGGGGTCGCCGACTTGGTGGGCGTCACGTACGGCAGCGGCGTCACCACGGCGGGCGGGTTGCACTCGGGCAGCGCGCAGCCGACCACCGACGCGGTGTTGATCAGCCGGTGGTCACCGGCGTTCGTCACCGTCACGGTGTAGGAGACCGTCACGGTGGTGCCCGCTGCCAGCGGCCCGGTCCAGGTCAACCGGGGCGCGGCGAAGGACACGGAGCCGGCGCTGGCCTGGTGGGTGCCGTCCCAGCTCGCGTCGTCGAGCACTCCGGTCAGGTCGTCGACCACCGCGGCCGGGTCGGCCGCGGTCCAGTCGCCGGTGCCGTCGTTGCGCACGGTGAGGGTGTAGGTGACCTGGTCCCCGGTGTCCGGTGCGGCCGGCGTGGTCCTCACCTTCGTGAGGATCACGTGGCGCACCGGGTTCGTCACCACCTCGGGCGAGCACGGGGTCGGCTCGCCGGGCTCGCACTGCAGGCTGTTGGTGAGGAGGTGGTCGCCCTGGTCGGCGAACTGCTCGACGGTGACCTGGTAGGTCACCGTCCGCGTCTCACCGGCCGGCACCGAGCCGGTCACGGTCAGGGTGTCACCGGTGCGGCTGGCGGTGAGCCCGGCGCCGGCGCTGATCGAGCCGGCGACGAACGTGGCGTCGTCGAGCACGCCGGACAGGTCGTCGCGCGCGTCGACGGCGCCGGCGGCCTGGCCGAGAGTGTTGTCGAAGGTCAGGGTGTAGGTGAGCACCTGGCCGACCTCGACCGGCGTGCCCGCGGCCGGGTCGACCGACTTGGCGTGCACGAGCCCGGAGCCCGGGACCGAGACCGTGTCGCAGGCCGCGGCCGCAGTCTGGGCCTCGTCGGTCGGGACGCAGGCGGTGTTGTCGAGCACCCGGTCGCCGGTGGCACGGTAGGTGACCGTGTAGGTGATCTCGGCGGATGCGCCGACCGTGCCGAGCTCGCCGCTCCAGGTCAACGTGTCGCCGGTGACGACGGCCGAACCCACGGTTGCGGAGGGCGCGCCCACCACGCCGTCGTCGGTCACGTCGGACAGGTCGTCGGCGAAGGTCGCCGGGTGGTCGGCGGTGTAGACGCCCGGGCCCGCGTTGGTGACGACCACCGTGTAGGTCACGCTCTCGCCGACCGCCGGGAGGTCGGCCCGGTCGGCCGCCTTGTCCACGGTGAGCTTGGGCAGGTCGAAGGACTCGACGTCGCACGGCCGACCACTCGTCGCGCAGTCCGGCGTCGGCCCCGGGTTGCCCCGGTCCAGCGGCTGCCACGCGACGTTGCGCACCACGCCGTCGCCACCACCCTTGAGCACCACCTCGTAAGTGATGCGGACCTCGGCGCCCGCGGCCAGCGGGCCGGACCAGGCGAGCCTGGGAGCCGCGTAGGTGGGCGCCGGGCCCTGGTTGGCGCGGGCCACCCCGGAGAAGGTGGCGTCGTCGAGCACACCCGTGAGGTCGTCCACCATGGCGGCCGGGTCGGCCGCGGTGTAGTCGCCGGCGCCGGCGTTGCGGAGCCGGACCGTGTAGGTGACCGTCTCACCGGGCGCGCTGTCGGCCGTCGCGTCGGAGGACTTGGCGACCGTGAGGTGACGCACGGGGTTGGTCGTCGTGGTCGGGTCGCAGGGCTGCGGGTCACCCGGCTGGCAGGCCAGCGCGTTGGTGACCACGTGGTCTCCCTGCTCGGCGAACGCCTTCACCCGCACCTGGTAGGTGATGGTGCGGATCTCGCCGGTGGGCACCGACCCGCTGATGACGAGCGCGTCGCCGGCGGCATTCGGCGTGGCGGTCAGCCCGGGGTCGGCGGTGATGGAGGCGGCGTCCAGGGTGGCGTCGTCCACGACGCCGGACAGGTCGTCGACGGTGTCGACGGTCGCGGCCGCCGGTCCGACGTTCTCGAACCGCAGCGTGTAGGTCAGCAGCTGCCCTTCGACGACCGAGGTGCCGGTGCGCGGGTTGACCCTCTTGGTCTGCCGCAGGCCGGAACCGGGCGTGTGGACGGTCCGGCAGGTCTCGTCCTGGTCGAGCGCTTCCTCGACGGGGATGCAGGCCAGGTTGTCGACGACCAGGTTGCCGGTCTCCTGGTAGGTCAGGGTGTAGGTCACCGTCGCCGACTGGCCCGCTGCCAGCACTCCGGTCCAGTCGAGCGTGTCGCCGCTGAGCACCGCCGTGCCGGTCGAGGCGGTGATGGACCCGGCGTCGAACACCGCGTCGTCCAGCACGTCGGACAGGTCGTCGGTGAACGTCGCGGGCGCAGACGCCGTGTAGTCGCCCGGGCCGGCGTTGGTCACCGTGACGGTGTAGGTGATCTTCTCGCCCGCCGACGGCAGCTGCGCACGGTTGGAGGCCTTCCTGATGGTCAGCTTGGGCAGCTCGAAGGACTCGGTGTCGCACACCTGCGGAGCCCGGGTGCAGACCTCGTTGTCCAGCTGGCCGTCCCCGCCACCGGCGACGGTGACGGTGTACTGCACGGTCACGGTGCCACCGGCAGCCAGCGCCCCGGTCCACGTCAGCCGCGGGGCGGCGTACGACGTCGTGCCGGTGCTGGCGGTCGCCGTGCCGTCGAACCGGGCGTCGTCGAGCACGTCGCTGAGGTCGTCGACCAGGCTCGCCGGGTCGAGCGCGGTGTAGTCGCCCGTGCCGTCGTTGGTGGCGGTCACGGTGTAGGTGACCTGATCACCGGGGCGGGTGTCGGCCGTGGCGTCGGAGGCTTTGGTGATGCTCAGGTGCCGCACCCGGTTGGTGGTCGTCTCGGGCGCGCAGCCCGCCGGCTCCCCGGGCTCGCAGGCGAGCACGTTGGTCAGGACGTGGTCGCCCTGGTCGGCCCACGGCTTCACCTGCACCCGGTAGGTCACCACGAGCCTCTGGCCAGGGGGCACCGTGCCGGTCACGGCGATGGCGTCGCCGCCCGCGTTGGTGGTCGCGGTCAGGCCGGCGTCGGCGGTGATGGACGCCGGGTCGAGGGTGGCGTCGTCGACCACGTCACCGAGGTCGTCGCTGGTGTCGACGACGGCGGGCGTGGGGCCGACGTTCTCGAAGACGAGTGTGTAGGTCAGGACCTGGCCGACGTCGACGGCGCTGCCCGAGGCCGGGTTCACCGACTTGTCGTGGCGCAGGCCGGAGCCCGGCACCGACACCGTGCGGCAGGCCTGCGTGGGGTCGGTGGCCTCCTCGGCAGGGACGCAGGCACTGTTCCGCAGGACCTGGTCGCCGGCGCCGGTGTAGGTGAGCGTGTAGGTCACCGTGGCGCTCTGGCCGGCCGGCAGCGTGCCGGACCACTCCAGGGCGGTGCCCGACACGGTCGCGGTGCCGCGGCTGGTCGTGACGTCGGCCTGCGCCAGGGTCGCGTCGTCGAGGACCTCGCTCAGGTCGTCGGCGAACGTGGCGGGGTGGGTCGCGGTGTAGTCGCCGACCCCGGCGTTGGTCACCGTGACCGTGTAGGTGACCTGCTGTCCCACTGCCGGGAGCTGCGTGCGGTTCGCGGTCTTGGTGAGGCTCAGCTTCGGCAGCTCGGTGGTGGTCGTCGCGCAGGGCTGGGCGGTCTGCGCGCAGGCGGGCGTCGGCGGGTTCGGGTCGCCCGGCGGCGGCACGAACGCCGTGTTGCGGACGTGGCCGTCCCCGCCTCCGCCGATCTCGACGGAGTAGGTGATGACCACCGTCTTGCCGGCCGCGAGCGGCCCGGACCAGGCGATCCGCGGCGCGGCGTAGGTCGGGGCGGCGACGGCGGTGCCGTCGACGGTGGCGGTCGCGTCACCGGCGTAGGCGGCGTCGTCGAGCACCGCGGTCAGGTCGTCGACCGCACGCGCCGGGTTGGCCGTGGTGAACGGGCCGGTGCCGGTGTTGGTCAGCCGGACGGTGTAGGTGACGGTGTCCCCGGGGCCGGTGTCGGGGGTGGCGTCGGAGGTCTTGGTGAGCGCCAGCGCGGGGTTGAGCACCGTGACCCGGTGGTCCTCGACCTCGCCGACGGGTCCGGCGCCGGTCGGCAGCGGGTTCGCGACGCTGCCTCGGAGCAGGCGGAACCGCACGTAGGTGTTCTGCGTGGTGGTCACGGCGCCGAGGTCCACGGTGTACGTCGCCGTGCCGGAGCTGGCGGGCACCGGGACGAGCACGCGCTCGTCGGCGTCGAAGGTGCCGGACCGGTCGCGGTCCAGCCATGCGGCCAGCGTGGCCGGGTCGGTGAGGTTGTTGGTCACGCTGACCTCGACCGAGGACGGCTCGCCCCGCGTCACCGAGATCGGTCCGGCGACGCCGTCCTCGTCGTCGGTGCGGTTGGTGTCGTCGCCGTCCGCGGCGGCGTTCGGCTGGCCGTCGGCGTCGAACTCCACCTCAGCGCCGAGCTTGAGCGACTGGGACGCGATCCCGTGCGGGCCGCCGTTGGCCAGGGTGGTGCCGTAGGAGTCCGGCGCGTCACCGTAGTCGTCGCAGCTCTGCGGGACCGGAACGTCGTTGTCGCCGTCGAGGGCGAAGCCGGAGTTGGCGAAGCCACGCCAGATGCTGGTGAAGGTGCTCCTGCCCTGGAACCACATCTGCCACCGGCTCTCCGGCGCGCCGTTGCCCGACACGGTCCCGCGGAACGCGACGAGCGTCGGCTGCTCGGAGACGACGACCTGGCTCCCGGGGGTCACGGCGTAGCCGGCCAGCGCCGCCTTCTCGATCTGTGCCTGCTCGCCGTTGTCCATGTCGTTGAACGTCCACACCCCGTTCACCGCGATCGGGGTCGAGGTGCCGGCCTCGACGAAGGTGTAGGTGATCTGCGCCGCAGCGCCGCCCGCGTTCAGCTGCCAGCTTGCGTCGTCACCGGCCTGGCCGAAGACCCGCGTGGCGTTGCCCCCGGCGAACTGGGCGAGCAGGTCGACCGGGCGCCCACCCACGACCGTCACGTTCGGGTAGCGCGCGCCGAACTGGAAGCCCGCCCCGGGGCTGAGCTCCTGCGCCGAGAGGAACGTCATCGCGTAGAACGGCTGGCTCACCGGCGCACACGCCGCCGGCACGATGAGCCGCTCCACCAGCACCCGGTAGTCCTCGACCTCACCGTCGGGGGCGATGCCGGTGGGCGAGTGGATCGCGTCCGCGTCGGTGCTGAACCGCACGCGGACCAGTGCCCGGATGTCCGGCGGGTTCACGCTCTCGGCGAAGGTGATCGCGTTGCTGCCGGCCACCACCGGGACGGCGTCGACCTCCTGCTCACCTGCGTCGGCGAAGTCGCCATCGCCGTTGAGGTCGACCCACACGCTGACGAAGCCGGCCCGCGAGGCGGTGACGTCGAGCGTGTTCACCACCGGGTCCAGGGTGAC
>JAPSKJ010000362.1 GCA_031177735.1 Nocardioides sp. | reverse complement strand
CCGGAGTCGCCCTCGTGGAACAGCACGTCGCCGCGGCGCACCTTGGTCTCCGACATCGACGCCTGCAGCGCCGTCATCGACTCGTCGTCGAGTGCGCTGAACAGCGGCGCCTGACGGAGTACCTCGTTATCCACCCGAACCTCCGGAACTCTGGGCCCGCCCAACACGGGCACAGAGGGAATCCTAGCGAGTGGAGTTCCTCACAGCTCGCACGAGGCCCCACGCTGACACTCCGACAGCACTGTCGGAGGGGCACCGTACCCTTGGCGCGTGCCCACGGTCGAGACTCGCACTGCCCTGGTCAGGCGTGCCCGCAAGATCGATCGCGTCCTCGCGGAGACCTATCCCGACGCCAAGGCCGAGCTCGACTTCGACAACCCCTTCGAGTGCCTCGTCGTGACCGTGCTCTCCGCGCAGACCACCGACAAGCGGGTCAACGCGGTGCGGCCGACGCTGTTCGCCGCCTATCCCGACCCCAAGGCCATGGCCGCGGCCGACCGCGAGGTGCTCGAGCAGATCGTCGGCCCGCTGGGCTTCTTCCGCGCCAAGACCGACGCGTTGCTCAAGCTCAGCGCTGCCCTCGTGGAGCAGTACGACGGCCAGGTGCCGCAGACCCTCGAGCAGCTGGTCAAGCTGCCCGGTGTGGGGCGCAAGACCGCCAACGTCGTCCTGGGCAACGCGTTCGGCCTGCCGGGGATCACCGTCGACACCCACTTCGGCCGGCTGGCCCGGCGCTTCGGGTGGACCGAGGAGACCGACCCGGTGAAGGTGGAGTTCGCGGTCGGCGAGCTGTTCCCGGCCAAGGACTGGACGATGCTCTCCCACCACCTGATCTGGCACGGTCGTCGCGTCTGCCACGCCAAGAAGCCGGCGTGCGGGGCGTGCCCGGTGGCGCGGTGGTGCCCGTCGTACGGCACCGGTCCCACCGACCCCGAGGCGGCGGCCAAGCTCGTCCGCACGGAGGGGCCGAATTGACCGCCGTCACCAAGGGCCTCGCGGTCCGGTGGCTGCTGCTGGCTGCCGTCGCGGGGTTGATCGTGTGGATCGTCGTGGCCAGCCAGCGCAGCGACGACGACAGCCTGCTGTTCGCGCCCAAGCCGTCCAACATCGACGTCGGCACGCCGGAGCTGGTCGCGCTCAAGCAGGGCTCGCGCATCGAGGACTGCCCGGCGCCGCAGACCACCGACGGCCCGCTGCCCTCGCAGACGCTCGCCTGCCTGGGCGGCGGCCGTGAGGTCGACCTGTCCACCCTGCAAGGACCGCTGGTCATCAACTTCTGGTCCTCGGCCTGCGAGCCCTGCCGCCACGAGATGCCGGCGCTGCAGGAGTACCACGAGAAGTACGGCGACCAGGTGCCGATCATCGGGATCGACTACCAGGACACCTACCCCGGGGTGGCGCTCAAGCAGGCGATCAAGCGCGGGGTGACCTACCCCCTGCTCGCCGACCCGGGCGGTGACCTGCAGGGCACCGACCTGACCGTGCAGGCCCAGCCGCAGTTCTACTTCCTCTCCGCCGACGGCGAGCTCAGCACCCAGGCCGGTGGCATCGACTCGGTCGACGACGCGGTCGAGATGGTCCGCGAGCACCTGGGCATCGAGCTGTCGTGATCCCCGAGTGGCTCCGCCCGATCGAGGAGGCGGCGCGGACGATCCGGGCCGAGGACCTCACCCGGTTCGCCGTGCCCGAGACCGCCACGCCGCGCCGCTCCGCGGTGCTGATGCTGTTCGGCGAGGGGCCGGACGGACCGGACCTGCTCTTCACCGAGCGCTCCCACACGATGCGCTCGCACCCCGGCCAGGTGTCCTTCCCCGGCGGGCGCCTGGACCCGGGCGAGACGGAGATCGAGGCCGCCCTGCGCGAGGCGGAGGAGGAGATCGGTCTGGTCGCCTCCGGCGTCGAGGTCTTCGGCACCCTGCCGACGCTGTGGTTGCCGCCGAGCAACCACGCCGTCACGGTGGTGCTCGGCTGGTGGCACGAGCCGCACGCCGTCCACGCCGTCTCCCCCGACGAGGTGCACGCCGTGCTGCGCGCGCCGATCAGCGAGCTGTGCGACCCCGCTCACCGCGTGACCGTCCGCTCGCCCCGCTTCCCGACCTACACCTCGCCCGGCATCTGGATCGGCCCCGGCAAGGACCTGATGCTGTGGGGCTTCACCGGCGGTATCGTCACGCGACTCTTCACCTACGTCGGTTGGATCGAGGACATGCCGGACGCCCCCTTCGCCGAGGTCCCTGAGCACATGCTCCAGGGACGTGAGCGCGAGTGAACGCACTCGACTGGCTGCTGGTCGTCCTGGTCGGCGCCTACGCCCTCTCCGGCTACTGGCAGGGCTTCGTCACCGGCGCCTTCGCCACCGGCGGCCTGCTGCTGGGCGGCCTGGTCGGCGTGTGGCTCGCCCCCAAGGCGCTCGGCAACGCCGACCCCTCGCTGTGGGTCTCCCTCGGCGCCCTGTTCATCGTGATCCTGGCAGCCTCGCTCGGCCAGGGCCTGCTGCAGTACGCCGGCGCGCGGGTGCGCGAGCGGATCACCTGGCAGCCCGTGCGGGTGGTGGACGCGCTGGGCGGCGCGGCGCTGAGCGCGGCCGCCGTGCTGGTGGTCGCGTGGGCGCTGGGCGTGGCCGTCAGCGGCTCGCGGATCAGCGGGCTCACCGCGATGGTGCGCGGGTCCACCGTCCTCGCCGAGGTCGACTCGGTCCTCCCAGACCGCGCCGACGGCGTACTGCAGGCCTTCAACGACGTCGTCGGCACGTCGTTCTTCCCGCGCTACCTCGAGCCGTTCGCGCCGGAGCGGATCGTGGAGGTCGGCCCGGGCCCGGCGCGGATGCGCACCGACCCCGACGTGCTGCGCGCCGAGGCGGCCGTGCTCAAGATCCGCGGCACCAACGAGTGCGGTCGCGGCGTCGAGGGGTCCGGCTTCGTCTTCGCGCCCGGGCGGTTGATGACCAACGCCCACGTGGTGGCCGGTGTCGACCAGCCGACGGTGGAGGTCGACGGCGAGTCGGTCGACGCCCGCGTGGTCCACTACGACCCGGCCACGGACGTCGCGGTGCTGGCGTTCCACGCGCTCGGGGTGCCGGTGATGGCCTTCGACAGCGG
>JAPSKJ010000361.1 GCA_031177735.1 Nocardioides sp. | reverse complement strand
TGGACCAGCACCATGGCCGGCGCGACGAACACGCGGGCGGCCTCCAGCTCACCCACCGCTGCGGCACCGGCGGCGACCAGCACCAGCCAGCGCGCCGCGTTCAGGGTGGTGGGGCGGACGAACTGCTGGACCGCCCGCCACGCTCCGAAGCCGACCACCGCGCGCCACCGGCCCGGTCGGAGCCGGACCCGCTCGCGCTCCTCCCCGGGCAGGTAGCGCCAGGCGAGCGTGGCCGCGGCGCCCTGGCCGACCGCGAGGCCCACCAGCAGGTGGCCCACCGTGGGGTCGGCGACCAGCCAGCAGCCCGCCAGCGTCAGCACCGTGGCGATCATCCCGGCCGCGTCCACGGCGACCAGCACCCAGAACCGCTGCACCGCCATGAGCAGCCGTCGACACAGGTCGGCGACCATGAAGGCCGCCGTCGCCACCGCCAGCGCTACACCCTGCCCGACCGGAAGCCAGCCGTCGGCGAGCGCGACGACGAGCAGCGTGGCGCAGGCCAGCCCGATCGTGGCGAGGGCGAGCCAGGCCAGTGCTGAGCGGATCTCCGGGTCACGGCGGTCGAGCACGGTCAGGGAGTCGCCGACCAGCCCGGTCGAGGCGGCGGTGGCCATCACGATCAGCCCGAACAGCAGGGCGAACGTGCCCAGCCCCTCCGCGCCGAGCGTGCGGGCAGCCAGCACCTGCAGCAGCAGCGTGCTGGCGGCCAGCATCACCTGGGCGCCGACGGCGCCGAGGGCGGGCGGGAGCAGCCGGCGTGGGCGGATGCCGGTGGAATCGGTCGGCGGGGGCGCGGTCATGCCGCCAGGCGCACGGACCGGCGCCGGCCGCTTCGTCCTGACCGGACGGTCTCGCCGGCGCTGAGCCGCTTGAGCAGGTGCTCGTAGCCGTCGGCCACCGCGTCCCACTGGTAGCGGCTGGCGGCACGTGAGCGGAGCCGCTCGCCGATGCCCACCTGGGCGGCCGCGTCGCTCTCCGCAGCCTCGACCAGCCGGCCCAGGACAGCCGGATCGGTGAAGAAGCCGCCGTCGGACCCGAGCACCTCGCGGTTGAAGACCACGTCGAAGGCGATGACCGCCGTGCCCGCGCCCATGGCACGCAGCAGGGAGGGGTTGGTGCCTCCGACGGAGTGGCCGTGCAGGTAGGTCAGGGCGTTGGCGTAGAGCTGGTCCAGCTGGACCTGGTCCCACACCCCACCGAGCAGCCGGATGCGAGGGTCCTCCTCCGCGAGCGCCCGGATCCGGCCGGTGTAGTCGTCGCTGTAGGGGGCCGAGCCCACGACGACCAGCGGCAGGTCGGCGGACGAGGCGCGGTAGCCGGAGACGATCTCCAGGACGTGGTTCTCCGGCTCGAAGCGGGCGACGACGAGGTGGTAGCCGCGCGGTCGCAGGCCGAGGGACTCGATGCGGTCGGAGGACACGTCGAACTGGAGCGGGGCGCCGTAGGTGAGCAGCTCGGTCTCCACGTCGAACTCGTCGCGGTAGTACTGAGCGATGCCCTCGGCGTCGGCGATCAACGCGTCGCCCCAGCGCACCGCGAGGCTCTCCGCGACACGGTAGTAGTGGCGTCCGGCGCCGCCCCACTTGGCCCGCTTCCACTCCAGTCCGTCGACGTGGACGGCGGTCGGGATGCGGCGTAGTCGCAGCGCCGGGACGAACGGCGCGTTGGCGGCATTGAAGACCACCGCGGCGTCGTGGTGGCGGGAGGCCAGCACGTGGGCCACGGACAGCGCGGTGTGGCTCAGGGTCTCCACCGCCCGGCTGTGGACGGCAGGCAGGTGCACCAGCCGCATGCCGAGGTGGGTGGCCGGGCGCTCCGAGGAGCCGCGGCAGTAGACGGTGACCTCGTGGCCCCGGCCGACCAGGCGCTGGCCGATCTCCTCCACAGCGGTCTCGAAGCCCCCGTAGCAGGCGGGCACTCCGCGGGTTCCGAGCATGGCGATTCTCATGGCGTCAGTTCCGTCCGGTGCTGGTGGTGTCGAGGTGGTCGATCGCGTTCAGCTCGCGCCACCACTTGGCGAGCGCGAGGACCAGCACTGCTGCGTTGATCGCGAACAACAGCGCGTAGGCGCCGGCGAAGGCGGCCGGCAGGCCGGCGAGGACGAAGACCCAGCAGAACAGGCCGTAGTCGGTCGGCAGGATCAGCCAGGTGCGCAACGGGTGCTCACGCCGACTGGTGGAGGGCGCCGGGGAGGCGGCCGAGCGGTGCAGCGTGCGCAGCAGCGGCATCGTGACCATGCCGAAGAAGCACGCCACGTCGACGAGGAGGAACGCGATCGGCACGAGCAGGATGGCGTCGGAGTCGCCCGGCCAGAACCGGTACATCGCCACCAGCACGCTGAGGTGGAACGCGCAGGTCTTGACGCAGTCGACGGTGTGGTCGAGCCACTCGCCGGCGGCGGAGCCGCCGCCGCGCAGCCGGGCGAGCTGCCCGTCCACCGAGTCCATGACGTAGCCGCCCGCGAGCAGGAGCGAGACGGTGAGCCCGAGCACCGTCGACGGGGGGATGACCGCGAACAGGACCAGGGCGGTGGCGGAGAGCGAGGCGCTGATCGCCGTCGCCGTGTTGGGTGTCATGCCGACCAGGTGTGCCGCCGCGGCGACCCGGCGACCGGCCGGCCGGTTGACGTAGCGGGAGTATGCCGCGGTGCCGCGGGCCGGCTTCTGGCTCGCCCTCAACGCCCGCAGGTTGTCGTGGTAGCTGCGTCGGGCGCGGGCGGTCGCCCCGGCCGGATGCGTGGTCGTCGTCATCACCGTCGGTTCCTCGTTCCCCCATGAGTGCGCCGGCTGGATCCCGAGAGGACAGGGATGGGCGCCCGAGCCGACGCTAGGAAGACCGGCCGCCGCCGAAGCGGCACAGCCCGGGGGGTCCTCGATATTGGGGACGGCCGGCGACATCCCCCGTCGCCCGCGCACCTCGCTCCTACGGTCACCTCATCGACTGGCCACCTGACAGGAGCTGGAATGAGCCCGATCGTGGGATACGCCCCTGGCGTCTACGACCTCTTTCACGTCGGCCACCTCAACGTCCTCAAGCACGCGCGGCGTGGCTGCGAGGTGCTGATCGCGGGGGTGGTCTCCGACGAGATGTGCCTGGCCGCGAAGGGCCGCGCGCCGGT
>JAPSKJ010000360.1 GCA_031177735.1 Nocardioides sp. | reverse complement strand
TGGCGTGTGACCAGACCGACCGGCAGCCGATGCGGGTCGCCGACACCACGCGCCGTACCCTGGGGATGACATGAGCCGCACCGTCTACCTCGACCATGCCGCGACCACCCCGATGGTCCCCGCGGCGGTCGAGGCGATGAGTCGGCAGTTCTCCTCCGTCGGCAACCCCAGCTCGCTGCACGCCTCCGGCCGGCGGGCGCGCCGGGTGGTGGAGGAGTCGCGGGAGGGGATCGCCCAGGCGCTGGACTGTCGCCCCGGTGAGGTGGTGTTCACCTCCGGCGGCACGGAGGCCGACAACCTCGCGCTCAAGGGGGTCTACTGGTCGCGCCGAGCGGCGGATCCCGCGCGGCGGCGCATCCTGGCCACCGCGGTCGAGCACCACGCGGTCCTGGACCCGCTGCACTGGCTCGCCGAGCACGAGCGCGCCGAGGTCGAGCTGGTGCCGGTCGACGGCGACGGCCGGGTCGACCTGACCGCCCTGGAGGCCGCGATCGGGCGCGACCCCGGCTCGGTGGCGCTGGTCTCGGCGATGTGGGCCAACAACGAGGTCGGCACCCTGCAGCCCATCGCCGACGTGGTGGAGCTGGCCGCCGCCCACGGCATCCCGGTGCACACCGACGCCGTGCAGGCCGTCGGCGCCGTCCCCGTCGCCTTCGGCGCCAGTGGTGTCGACGCGTTGACGCTCACCGGCCACAAGGTGGGCGGCCCCTACGGTGTGGGCGCCCTCGTGGTGCGCCGCGAGCTCGACGTCACCGCCCTCGTCCACGGTGGCGGGCAGGAGCGCGACATCCGCAGCGGCACCATCGACACGCCGGCGATCGCCGGCTTCGCGGCCGCGGTGGAGCTCGCCGTCAAGCACCAGCCCGAGTACGCCGCCCGTGTCTCCGCGCTGCGCGACCGGCTGGTCCGCGGCGTCCTCGAGGTGGTTCCCGACGCGGTGCTCAACGGCCCCGCCGACGACCGCCTGCCCGGCAACGCGCACTTCTCGTTCCCCGGGTGCGAGGGCGACTCGCTGCTGATGCTCCTCGACGCCCGTGGCATCGAGTGCTCGACCGGCTCGGCCTGCTCGGCCGGCGTGCCGCAGCCCTCCCATGTGCTGTTGGCCATGGGCCGCACCGCGGAGGAGGCCCGCAGCTCGCTGCGGCTCACCCTGGGCCACACCTCCACCGAGGCCGACGTCGACGCGGTCGTCGACGCGATCGGGCCGTGCGTCGAGCGCGCCCGCGCAGCTGCCCGGTGAACGCGCGATGAGAGTGCTCGCCGCCATGTCCGGGGGAGTGGACTCCGCAGTCGCCGCCGCCCGCGCCGTCGAGGCCGGGCACGACGTCACCGGCATCCACCTGGCGCTCTCACGCAACCCGGCGTCGTACCGCTCCGGATCGCGGGGGTGCTGCACCATCGAGGACGCCGGAGACGCGCGTCGCGCCGCCGACGTCATCGGCATCCCGTTCTACGTGTGGGACATGTCCGACCGGTTCCACGAGGACGTGGTCGAGGACTTCATGAGCGAGTACGCCGCCGGCCGCACCCCCAACCCGTGCCTGCGCTGCAACGAGAAGATCAAGTTCGCCGCCGTCCTCGACCGGGCCCTCGGGCTCGGCTTCGACGCCGTCGCCACCGGCCACTACGCCCGCCTGGAGACCGGCCCCGCGTCCGAGGGCGGCCTGATCGAGCTGCACCGGGCCCGCGACGCCGCGAAGGACCAGTCCTACGTGCTCGGCGTGCTCGACCAGGAGCAGCTGCGCCACTCCCTCTTCCCGCTGGGCGACACTCCGAAGCCCCAGGTGCGCGAGGAGGCCGCCCGCCGCGGCCTGCTGGTCGCCGACAAGCCCGACAGCCACGACATCTGCTTCGTCGCCGACGGCGACAACGCGGGCTGGCTGCGCGAGAAGCTCGGCGACCGGGCGCCCAACCACGGCGGCGCCATCGTGGACGAGAGCGGCGAGCAGCTCGGGACCCACGAGGGCACCTACGCCTTCACCATCGGCCAGCGCAAGGGTCTGCGGCTCGGCCGGCCGGCGCCGGATGGCAAGCCGCGCTTCGTGCTCGACATCGAGCCGGTGACCGGCACCGTGACGGTCGGACCGCGCGACCACTTGGCGGTCGACCGGCTCGAGGCGATCCGGCCGCGCTGGTGCGGCGCGGTGCCCGACCGGCTCGACGCCACCGTGCAGCTGCGCGCGCACGGCGAGGAGCACCGGGCCCGGGTCGCGGTCAGCGGAGACGAGGTGACCATCGAGCTGGTGGACCCGGCCTACGGCATCGCCCCGGGCCAGGCCGCGGTGATCTACGACGGCACCCGGGTCGTCGGCTCGGCCACCATCGCCCGCACGCGCCGGATGGCCGCCGCCTGATGCGCGCGAGCGGGATCGGGTCCCTCCCGGGCGACTCCGCGCAGGCCTACACCGAGGCCGTGCGCTGGGTGTGGGGAGAGCTCGGGGAGCCGCCCGGCCTGCCGCACGTGCCCGAGCTGCCCGGCCGCGGCGCGCACGCGTCGATGATCGGACGCACCCTGGCGGTGGTCGCCGAGCTCGACGCCGACCTGCAGCCTGCCGGGTGGCGGCTGACCGGCTCCTCCGGATCGCCCGGCGTCGACCAGCGCCGCACCCGCTCCCTGCTCGCGCAGGACCTCGACAGCGTCGAGGAGCTGACCCAGGAGTACGCCGGCCCGGTGAAGGCCCAGCTCACCGGACCGTGGACCCTGGCCGCCTCGGTGGAGCGGCCGCGCGGAGACAAGGTCCTGGCCGACCACGGTGCCCGCCGCGAGCTCGCGCAGGCCCTGGCCGAGGGCGTCCGCGACCACGTGCGCGACCTGCGGAGACGCCTGCCGGGCGCGGACCGCCTCCTGGTCCAGCTCGACGAGCCGGCGCTGCCCGCGGTGCTGGCCGGGAAGGTGCCCACCGCGTCGGGCTTCGGGCGACACCGCACCGTGCACCCGCCCGAGGCGTCGGAGACTCTGGGCTGGGTGCTCCGGGCGCTGGTCGAGGAGGGCGCCGAGCCGTGGGTGCACTGCTGCGCCCCGGAGACGCCGATCAGCCTGATCACCGGTGCGCTCCGCGACGCGTCCGCAGCCGCGGAGTCGCCGCGCGGGGGGATCGCCGTCGACCTGGACCTGGCCTCGGC
>JAPSKJ010000359.1 GCA_031177735.1 Nocardioides sp. | reverse complement strand
CTCGTCAACGCGGCGGAACGCATCCGCATCCCGCGGCCGCTGGCCTCGCTGCTGGTCGTGATCGGTGGGATCGCGTTCCTCGCCCTGATGCTGACCTTCGCCGGCCAGCAGGTCGCCAACGGCGCCAACGACCTGGCCGACCAGACCGTCAAGGGGCTGGGGCAGGTCGAGCGGTGGCTCAAGACCGGCCCGCTCAACGCCTCCGACAGTCAGATCAACGACGTCATCAACACCGTCCAGGAGTCGATCCAGTCCTGGACGGCCGAGGGCGACGTGGTCGGGCGGGTCACCGAGGTCGGCACCGCGGTGACGCACGTGCTCGCGGGCGCGTTCATCATCTTGTTCGCGACCTACTTCTTCCTGGCCGACGGGCACCGGATCTGGTCCTGGGTGGTCCGGATCGCTCCGCGGGCCGCCCGGCCGCAGTTCGACAGCTCCGGCAAGGTCGCCTGGATCTCCCTGACCCAGTTCGTGCGGGCGACCGTCGTCGTCGCCGCCGTCGACGCGGTCGGCATCATGATCGTGGCCGCCATCTTGCAGGTGCCGCTCATCGCCGCGATCGGCGTGCTGGTCTTCCTCGGCGCGTTCATCCCTCTGGTGGGCGCCACCGTCGCCGGCACCGTCGCCGTGCTGGTCGCCCTGGTCGACCAGGGCCCGGTGACCGCGCTGCTCATGCTCGGCGGGGTGGTCCTGGTCCAGCAGGTCGAGGCCCACGCACTGCAGCCCTTCCTGATGGGCCGCTGGGTCTCGGTCCACCCGCTCGCGGTGATCGTCGCTCTCGCAGTGGGCGTGCTGGTCGCCGGCATCGTGGGCGCCCTGGTGTCGGTGCCCCTGGCCGCCGCCGTCAACGCGGTCGTGCTGCACCTCTCCGCGGACCAGACCCCCGAGGAGCAGGTCCAGGACGCCGAGGACGCCACACCGCTGGGCAACCTGTGATGGTCGGCCTGCGCGACATCGAGGCGGCCCGCGAGGTGCTCCGCGGCATCGTCGTCGACACCCCGGTCGAGACCTCCCGGTGGCTCTCCGACCTCACCGGCGCCCCGGTCGCGCTGAAGTGCGAGAACCTCCAGCGCACCGGCTCCTTCAAGTCCCGCGGCGCCTACGTCCGGATCAGCCGGCTCAGCGCCGAGGAGCGAGCCGCCGGCGTCGTCGCCGCCTCGGCCGGCAACCACGCGCAGGGCGTCGCGCTCGCGGCGCAGATGCTCGGCATCAAGGCGCGGGTCTTCATGCCCGAGGGTGCGCCCATCCCGAAGGAGAAGGCCACCCGCGGCTACGGCGCCGAGGTCGTCTTCGCCGGCGCGCACCTGGGCGACGCCCTCGCCGCCGCGCAGGAGTACGCCGCCGAGACCGGCGCCGTGCTCATCCACCCGTTCGACCACCCCGACGTGGTGGCCGGGCAGGGCACGGTCGCGCTGGAGATCCTCGAGCGCGTGCCCGACGTGCGCACCGTCGTCGTCCCGACCGGTGGCGGCGGGCTGCTCGCCGGGATCGCGCTGGCCGTCAAGGCCGTCGACCCGACCATCCGCGTGGTCGGCGTGCAGGCCGAGGCAGCCGCCGCGTTCCCGGGCTCGCTCGCAGCAGGACGCCCGGTCGGCCTGGAGCGGATGGCGACGATGGCCGACGGCATCGCGGTGGGGCTGCCCGGCGACCTCACCTTCGCCGCGGTCAGGGATCACGTCGACGAGATCCGCACCGTCTCCGAGGAGTCGCTCTCCCGTGCGCTCCTCGCGCTGCTCGAGCGCGCCAAGATGGTCGTGGAGCCCGCTGGCGCCGCGGGTGTGGCCGCTCTGCTCGACGATCCGGGTGCGTTCGGTGACCGCACGGTCGTCGTGCTCTCCGGCGGCAACATCGACCCGCTGCTGCTGGGCAAGGTGATCGGCCACGGGCTGACCGCCGCCGGCCGCTATCTCACCTTCGACGTGACGATCCGCGACGCCCCGGGCGGCCTGGCCACGCTGCTCGGCGAGATCAGCGGTGCGGGCGCCAACGTGGTCGAGGTGGTCCACGCCCGCCACTCGCCGTCGCTGGCGCTCGACATGGTGCAGGTGCACCTGCAGCTGGAGACCCGCTCGGAGGAGCATGCCACCCGGGTGCTCGCCCATCTGCGCGAGCGGGGCTACCGCATCTCCGAGTGAGCGGCACGGTGTGGGGCGCTTTGTTAGACTTCCCCGATCTGACAGTCCGCTGGGCCGTCGAGAGGACGGCCCGCGACTCATCGACCATGAGCGCACGGTGACGTCTTCCCGGCGCCCCGCCCCAGATCGACCAGCAGGAGTTACGCAGCAATGACGCAGTCGACCGAGCAGTCCACCATCTGGCTGTCGAAGGCCGCCTTCGACCAGCTGAGCGCCGAGCTGGAGGACATGAAGGGTCCCCAGCGGCAGAAGATCGTGGCGGAGATCAGCGCTGCCCGCGACGAGGGCGACCTGAAGGAGAACGGCGGCTACCACGCCGCCCGCGAGGCGCAGGGCCGGCTGGAGGGCGAGATCGCCCAGCTGGAGGCGACGCTGCTCAAGGCCGACACGACCGAGCCGCCCGCTGACGGCACCGTCGCGCCGGGCACCGTGGTGACCTACCGCTACGAGGGCGACTCCGAGGACGAGGCCGAGACCTTCCTGCTCGCCTCCATCGAGATGAAGCCGTTCTTCGACGGCGACGTGTTCTCGCCGCAGGCGCCGATCGGTGCCGCCCTGGTCGGCCACAAGGCCGGCGAGACGGTCGAGTTCGAGGGCCCGACCGGCCGGGCCATCAAGGTCGAGATCCTCAAGGCCGAGCCGCTGGGCTGACGCGGCCCCCCGCTGCGCTGCGGCGGTGAGCCCTCCGCGATCAGTTCGCGGTGCAGGAGACCAGGTCGACGGTCGTGGCGAGGCGCTCGGTGCGCACGGTGACCTCGTTGCGGCCGTCGACGGGCTCGAAGGTGTGCTCGCCGACGGTCGTCTTGTCCTCGGCGGTGGCCCGCAGCTTGCAGGTCGCCTCGGCGTCCTCGGCGAGGCGGACCTGCACGACCGCGGTCGCGGTGTGCTCGTCGACCACGTCGAACGACTCGATGCCCGCGGTGACCGGGTCGTTGCTGTGGAACCAGACCGCCCAGGCGAGCCAGATCCCGAACACCGCGGCGGCCAGGATGCCGAGCGCCG
>JAPSKJ010000025.1 GCA_031177735.1 Nocardioides sp. | reverse complement strand
CCCCGCCGCGCGCGTGTACGCCGACCGAGGCGGCCGCCGACTCAACCTCGTGACCTGCGGGGGCAGCTACGACTCCAGCCGCGGTGGCTACCAGTCGAACCTGGTCGTCTACACCCGCCGGGTCGACAACCCGCTACGCGGCTGAGGTTGCCGACGCCGCCGCCACCGAGCCGTCCGACGACGCTCGTGTGCGTTGACCCGGCCTCGAGACGTTGTCAGCGGAAGGCTGCGTGGCCGGTGAGGAGCTGACCGAGCACGAGGGTGTGCATCTCGACGGTGCCCTCGTAGGTAAGCACAGACTCCAGGTTGTTCATGTGCCGGATCACCGGAAACTCCAGGCTGATCCCGCTACCACCAAGGATGGTCCGTGCCGTCCGGCAGATCTCGAGGGCCTCGCGCACATTGTTGAGCTTGCCCATGCTGACCTGCTCCGGCCGGAGCCGGCCGGCGTCCTTGCGGCGGCCCAGGTGGAGCGCGAGCAGGTAGCCCTTGGTGTACTCCAGCGACATGTCGGCGAGCTTCGCCTGGGTCATCTGGAATGCACCGATCGGCTTGCCGAACTGGGTGCGCTCGATGGAGTACCTGCGCGCGACCTCCAGGCTCGAGCGGGCCGCACCCATGGCGCCCCACACGATCCCGTAGCGGGCCTCGTTCAGGCAGGAGAGTGGCCCCTTCAGCCCGCGCACCTCGGGGAGGACGGCGGAGGCGGGAAGCCGGACGTCGTCGAGGACGATCTCGCCGGTCGCCGAGGCGCGCAACGACATCTTGTGCTTGATCTCAGGAGTCGAGAGACCGGGTGTGTCGGTCGGCACCACGAAGCCACGGATGCCCTCGTCGGTCTGCGCCCACACCACCGCCACGTCGGCGTACGGCGCGTTGGAGATCCACATCTTGCGGCCGGTCAGCACCCAGTCGGATCCGTCGCGGCGAGCGCGGGTGGTCATCGAGCCCGGGTCGGATCCGGAGTCGGGCTCGGTCAGCCCGAAGCAGCCGATGGCAGCCCCCGCTGCCATCTGCGGAAGCCACTCCTGCTTGTGCTCCTCGCTGCCCCAGCGGTGGATCGCGAACATCGCCAGCGAGCCCTGCACCGAGACCAGGGAGCGCAGGCCGGAGTCCGTGGCTTCGATCTCGAGGCAGGCCAGGCCGTAGTCGACCGCTGACATACCGGCGCACCCGTAGCCCTCCAGGTGCATGCCGAGCACGCCGAGACTGCCGAACTCCAGAGCCAGCTCCCGGATGTTCGGGATCGAGCCCTGCTCGAACCACTCGGAGATGTAGGGCTCGGCGGACTTGTCCAGCATCTGGCGGACGGAGGCGCGGACAGCCTTCTCGTCCTCGCTGAGGAGCTCTTCCAGGCCACCGGGGTCGGCCGGGTCGGGCGCGGGCAGGCTCACCGGATCCGTGTGGCTCACAAGCATCTCCTCTTCCAACCGGCACGACTCGTCCGGGCGCTTCACCGGAGGTTCCGGGCGAGCGCCGCTGTGCTACCGTAACGGCCAAGCGCTTGGTTGGTCAAAGGAGGTCCCGGTGCTCATGCGGAGATTCGAGGGGCGAAAGGTGCTGGTCGTCGGAGGCGGTGCGCGGACCGCGCACGACGTGTCCGCGAACGGTGCCCAGATCGCTATTCGGCTCGCTGCGGAGGGCGCGACCGTGGCCGTCTCCGACGTGGACGAGGCCCGGGCGGGCAACACGGTGGCAGCCATCGGGGACGGGGCCGTCGCGCTCCGCTCCGATGCGCAGAGCGTCGATGACGCCCAGGCCCTGGCCGCCCGGGCAGAGGACCTCATCGGTCCCCTCGACGTCGTGGTGTGCAACGTCGGCATCTCGGGCCGCTTCCCGGGCAGGACCCAGACGGTGGAGGACTGGGACGTCGTCCACGACGTCAATGTCCGCTCGCACTGGTTGGTCGCCCAGGGAGCACTGCCGGGCATGCTCCAACGCGGCAGCGGCGTCTTCGTGTTCGTGAGCTCCATCGCGGGCCTCATCTGCAGCGGTTACTCGATGTCTTACGAGGCGAGCAAGGCATCGCTGTTGGCGGTCTCCCGCCACTTCGGTGTGCGCTATGCCGATCGTGGCATCCGCTCGAACGCGCTGGTCCTCGGCGTCATCGACACCGACATGGTGCGGACCGGATTCGGCGACGACGCCGACAAGCGGGCGCTGCGCGACCTGATGCAACCGATGCGACGGCAGGGCCTGCCGCAGGAGGCGGCGGGCGCCGCGGCATTCCTCGCCAGCGATGACGCCAGCTTCGTCACCGGACAGTGCCTGGTGGTCGACGGCGGTCGGACCGCCGACGGTCGCTACGACACCCGATACGCCGACGCCTTCGGCCCGGCGCGAAACCCAGCGATCCAGTAGAGAGGTCGGACGATGCGGGAGACAGTGGTCCGCGGTGTCGGGATGACGCCGTTCGGACGGTTCGAGGACAAGAGCCTCAAGGAGCTGTCGGCGGAGGCGATCAACGCCGCCTTCGCCGATGCGGGCGTCACCTTCGACGACATCCAGGCCGTCTTCTTCGGGAACGTCGCGGCGGGCGTCATGTACGGCCAGCACGCGATCCGCGGGGAGACCGTCACTCATCACATGGGCGCTGGACCGCTCCCGGTCAACAACGTCGAGAACGCCTGCGCCTCGGGCGGCAACGCCTTCCACCTGGGCTGGAGTGCCGTCGCCGGCGGACAGTACGACACGGTTCTCGTCGTCGGCGCGGAGAAGCTGTACTCCGCGGACAAGGAGAAGAGCTTCATGGCATTCATGGGCGGCATGGACGTCGACTACAAGGACCTGGGGGAGGGTGCCGGCGTCACGCGCAGCCCCTTCATCGATCGCTACGCGAAGGTCGCCGACTTCTTGATCAACGAGCGCGGCCTCACGCCGGAGGCCTTCGCGGAGGTGGCCGCGAAGGCGCACTACAACGGCTCGCTCAACCCCCTCGCTCAACGGCGCGAGCCCAAGACGCCGGACGAGATCCTCCGGTCCAGGTCCGTGCTGGGGGCCCTCACGGTGCTGATGTGCTCACCGGTAGGGGACGGCGCGGCCGCCGCCGTCATCACCAAGGCGCCCGCGCGTCCGCAGCCCGGCGACGTCCGGATCCTCGCGTCGCAGCTGAGGTCGCTGCCGGCCGACAGCCACGGCCCCTCCGACTCGCACGAGTACTCCGCCGCGGCGGCCTTCGAGCAGGCCGGACTCGCGCCCGGCGACATGGACTTCGCGGAGCTGCACGACGCCACCTCACCCGGCGAGATCGTGTCCTGGGCCGAGTCCGGCCTCTGCCCGCCGGGAGACGAGCTGAAGTGGGCCATGACGGGGCATACCCGGATCGGCGGAGCCCTGCCGGTGAACCCGTCCGGCGGCCTGGTGGCGCGTGGCCACCCCATCGGCGCGACCGGCGTGGCGCAGATCTACGAAGCCGTCCAGCAGCTGCGCGGTGCAGCCGGCGTGCGCCAGGTCGACGGCGCCCGGCGCGCCTTCCTCCAATGCGGCGGTGGCCTCATCAAGAACAGCACCGCCGTCTCGTCCGCCCACATCCTCGGCATCTGACACCAGGAGAGATCACCCATGGAGCTCGTCCCCTTCTGCACCCTGTCCGCCAAGCCGCTCGCGAAGCCCGACTTCGCCGGCATGACGCCGCTCGGGCAGCGCGTCGTGGTCGGCGTCCGGGAGGGAAGGTGCGAGGGCGACCGGTTTCGAGCGAGCCAGCGCGGCGAGTCCGCAGCCGACTGGCTGCTGACCGGGCCCGACGGGACCGCCATCCCCGACGTCCGGATGGCGCTGAGGACCGACGATGGTGCCTTCGTCTACATGACCTACCAGGGCCGCGGAGACGCATCGGGAGGGATCGACGGTGCCACCATGTACACGGCCGTCACCTTCGAGGTCGCCGACGAGCGCTACGCCTGGCTGAACAAGTCGCTCTTCGTGGGCAAGGGGTCGATCGACCTCGCAGCCGGCGTGGTGCAGTACGACGTCTACGAGCTGCGCTGAGCCGTTGGCTCCTCGGGGAGCCGACGATGACGGGTTCAGGGGCGGGCCCGCATGCCGTCCAGGAACATCGCGGCCATGTCATCGGCAAGCTCGTCGACGCTGACCTTCCCGCTGGGGCTGAACCAGCGGGCCGTCCCGCTGACCGCCGCCATGATGGTCCGGTAGGTGATGACCGGGTCCATCGACGCGTCGAACTCACCGCTCTCGATGCCGCGCTCGAGCACGCCGAGCCAGATCGACTGGCACTCCCGCAGTGACTCCTCCATGAACGGGAAGGTCTCGGAGAGGTAGTTCCAGTCGTTGAGCATGACGCCCAGGGCGAGGCGGCACTCGTCGAGCAGGCGCACCGAGGCACGGATCAGGCCGCGCGCCGACTCGGTCGCCTCGAGCTCGGCAGAGACGACGGCCCGGTAGCCGTCGAGCAGCTTCGTCCAGTAGTCGCCGAGCAGCTCCTCGACCATCGACTCCTTGGAGGTGAAGTGGTGGTAGAGGCTGCCCGACTGGATGCCGGCAGCGTCGGCGACATCGCGGATCGTGGTCGCGAGGAAGCCCTTGTCCGCGAAGAGCTGACCGGCGATCTGGATCAGCTCCGAGCGCCGGTCGACGCCGGATGAACGCCTGCGTCCGTTGGGCTTGGCGGGTGGGGTGACGGGGGCAGAGGTCATGTGGCGGGCCTTTCTCAATCGCTACAACAACGGTATCCGACGCGACCGCTCTAGCGCTTGATCGCCCAGCGGCCTCCGGTGTCTGGTGAAACCAAGCAACCATTTGGTAGGGTACTTCACGAAACGGAGGAACGGTGACGATCAAGACTCTGGAGCGCGAGCTCGAGGCCCACCGACAGTTCACGGCTTGGCTGGAAGACGCCGGGTCGGCGATCTGCGACGTATCGCCACAGGCGTTCGCCGGGTTGTTCGCGCCCGGCGGCTACTGGATGGACTACCTCGCCTTCACCTGGCGCTACCGCACGTTCCAGGGTCGCGACGAGATCGCCGAGGCGTTCGGGAAGACGGCAGCAGCAGCCGGGCTGAAGGGCGTGGAGATCTCGGCCCACCGAGCGCGGCCACGACTCGCCCGCCGGTCGGGCATCGAGGTGCTGGAGGGGTTCTTCGACTATGAGACGTCCGTCGGTCGCGGGACGGCTTACGTCCGCCTCCGGCTCGACGATCCCTCGGGCCAGCCCCGGATCTGGATCCTCCTCACCACGCTGCAGTCCCTCGACGGCTTCGCCGAGCGAGCCGGCCGCAACCGTCCGCGTGGCCGGGAGCACGAGGTCGGCCGCGAGAACTGGCTCGACCGCCGGTTGCGCGAGCAGCGGTTCGACGACCGGGAGCCTGAGGTGGTCATCGTCGGCGGCGGACAGGGCGGGCTCGTCCTCGGCGCACGCCTGCGCCAGATGGGCGTGGACGCCCTCGTCATCGAGCGCAACGAGCGGGTGGGGGACAACTGGCGCAAGCGCTACCACTCGTTGACGCTCCACAACGAGGTGGCGACCAACACCCTGCCCTACATGCCCTACCCGGAGACCTGGCCGGCGTTCCTTCCGAAGGACAAGGTCGCGCACTGGCTGGAGACCTACGCCGAGGCGATGGAGCTGAACGTCTGGACCGGCTCGCAGGTGCTCGACGGCTCACGCGAGGACGCCACCGGCCTGTGGACGCTGCGGATCAGGCGTCCCGACGGGAGCGTGGTGACCAAGCGGACGCCGCACGTCGTGCTGGCCACCGGAGGCCACAGCGGGGTGCCGAACGTGCCTGCGATCCCGGGAATCGGTGACTTCGCCGGTCGAGTGCTGCACTCGAGCCAGTTCCGGTCGGGCAGCGAGCACTCCGGTGAGCGGGTGGTCGTGTTCGGATCCGGCAGTAGCGCCCACGACATCGCGCAGGACCTGTGCGAGAACGGCGCGGCGTCGGTGACGATGATCCAGCGCAACCCGACCGCGGTGATCAGTCTCGACCCCTGCGGGACCATGGTCTACGCCGCGTACGCCGACGACCTGGACCCGGCCGACGTCGACTTCGTCCAGGCGGCGACGCCGTATCCGGTCCTCAAGGAGACCTACCAATGGCTCACGCGGAAGACCTGCGAGCTGGACCGTGACCTCATCGAGGGCCTCGAGGCGGCGGGCTTCCGCACCGACTTCGAGCCGGACAACACCGGCTTCCACATGAAGTACCTGCGCAAGGGTGGCGGTTACTACATCAACGTCGGCGCGTCCGACCTGATCATCAACGGTCGGATCGGTGTGCGACAGGCGGTCGACGTCGAGGGCCTCGTGGCCGACGGTGCGCGCATGCGTGACGGCCAGGTGCTACCGGCCGACACCATCGTCCTGGCCACCGGCTACAAGAACCAGCAAGAGGGCATCCGGCTGCTCTTCGGCGACGACGTGGCCGACCGCGTGGGACCCGTCTGGGGCTTCGACGAGAACCACATCATGCGCAACATGTGGATCCGCACCGCGCAGGACGGGTTCTGGCTGATGGGCGGATCTCTGATGGAGGCGCGGCTCTACTCCACCTACCTCGCGCTGCAGATCAAGGCAGACCTCGAGCAGGTGCTGCCCGTCCAGCCGCTCGCCTAGCGACGGGCACCCCGATCAGGAGGCCTACTGCCCATGACCAACATCTCGCTCGACGGCCGTGTGGCCATCGTGACCGGCGCCGGCGGCGGGCTCGGCCGAGCCTATGCGCTGGAGCTCGCCCGGCACGGCGCCGCCGTCGTCGTCAACGACACCGGCGCCGCAGTGGACGGCACGGGATCCCAGGTCTCCGCGGCGGAGGCGGTCGTCGAGGAGATCGTCGCCGGAGGAGGGACGGCCGTGGCCTGCGACGCCTCAGTGGCCACCCAGGTGGGGGGCGAGGCGATCGTCGCTGCCGCCGTCGACGCCTTCGGGCGCGTCGACGTGGTGGTCAACAACGCCGGCATCCTGAGGGACCGGACGTTCAGCAAGATCGACTGGGCCGACTTCGACGCCGTTCACGCGGTCCACCTGCGCGGCGCGGCGTACGTCAGCCAGCCGGCCTTTCGGCTGATGCGCGAGCAGGGCTATGGCCGGTTGGTCTTCGTCTCCTCCAACGCCGGCACGTTCGGGAACTTCGGGCAGTCCGCCTACGGCTCCGCGAAGGCGGGGATCATCGGCCTGTCGAACGTGCTGGCCATCGAGGGCGAGCGCGCCGGGATCCTCAGCAACGTCGTGTGCCCGGTCGCCAAGACCCGGATGACCGAGTCGCTCCTGGATGCCGGTGAGGCCCTGGACCCGACGCACGTCGCCCCCCTCGTCGTCTACCTCGCCAGTGAGGCGTGCACCCAGACGCACATGGTGTTCTCGGCCGGCGCCGGTCACTTCGCGCGTGTCTTCACCGGGCTGACGGCCGGGTGGAGCGTCGAGCCGGGGCGCCGTGCCACGGCCGCCGACGTCGCCGATCACCTCGAGCAGGTGCTCGACACCTCGAGCTTCACGGTGCCGATGTCCGCCGGTGAGGAGCTGGCCGGCCTGGCCGACCACATCGCTGCCCGGGAGCGTGCTGCCAACGCGCTGCCGGGCTGACGGCACTGCGACCGCCGGCGCGGACAGTCCACCCTGCCGGGCCATCAGTGTGCTTGACATCACGTTCCAGGGACCCAATACTCAATCAAGCAAACGCTTGGTTTGGTAAAGCGGAGAAGGGAGGTACCTCGATGCGCATCGACATGACGATGGTGGAGAAGGACCTCCTGGTCTCTGGGGTCCGTGCCGCGCAGGCCGAGCGCTGGGGCCTCGACGCGGTCTGGTGCACCGAAACCGGGTCGGACGTCTTCCTCCAGGCCTATGAGGCGGCGCGCAGCACCGAGGCCGTCGGGATCGGCACGGCGATCGCCGTCGCCCTCGCCCGCAATCCGATGACGGTCGCCTACAGCGCCTGGAACATCGCCGACGTGTCCGGGGGCCGTTTTGCCCTGGGCCTCGGCAGCCAGGTCAAGGCGCACATCGAACGGCGGTACTCGATGCCGTGGGACCGGCCCGTGTCGCAGATGCGCGAGTTCGTCCAGGCGCTGCGTGCGATCTGGGACTCGTGGCGCACCGGGGAGCGCCTGGAGTTCACGGGGGAGCACTACCGGCACACCCTGATGAGCCCGTTCTGGACGCCCCGCCACCACCAGCACGCCATCCCGGTCCACCTGGCCGCGGTCGGCCCGAAGATGGTCGAGATGGCGGCAGAGGTCGCCGACGGGATCATCCTGCACGCCTTCAACAACCGTCCTTACCTGGAACAGGTCATCCTGCCGGCCATCGAGCGAGGCTTGAAGAACGCCGGCCGCTGCGTCGATGACCTGGAGCTGGCCGTCCCCATGTTCATGGCCATGGGCGACACCGACGCCGAGGTGGAGGCGAGCCGCAGCAAGATCGCCGCCCAGCTGGCGTTCTACGCCTCGACACCGACGTATCGACCGGTGCTGGAGGCGATCGGATATGGCGATCTCCAGCCCGAGCTCACGGTGCTGTCGCGGGCGGGGGAGTGGGACCAGATGACTCGCCTCCTGCCCGAGGACCTCCTCGAGCACTTCTTCATCTCCGGCCGCCCGGAGGAGATGCCGGCACTCGCACGCGAGCACTGGGGCGGCAGCATCCAGCGGACCTCGTCGTACTACGGCTGGACCGTCGACGACCCCGCGCGCTTGAACTCGATCTTCGAGTCCTTCAGACAGGAGTGATTGAAATGGCAAGACCCACCGTGTTGCGCGCCGTGGCGGCCGCGGGAGCCGTCGCGCTCGCGCTGGCCGGCTGCGGGAAGTCCGAGGGTGCGGGTTCCGACAGCGACACCGTCAAGATCGGCGTCGTCCTCCCGTTCACCGGCGTGCAGGCCACCATCGCCAAGCTCGAAGGCCAGGGGGCCGAGGTGGCCGCCAAGATGATCAACGACGCCGGCGGGGTCGACGGGCAGTGGGAGATCGAGCTCGTGGACGTCGACGACCAGCTCGACCCCGCTCGGAGCGCCACCGTGATCCGCGATCTGAACGACCAGGGGGTGCAGCTCGCCATCGGCGGTCAGACCTCCGACCTGTGCAAGTCCTCGGCGGAGGCGTCGCAGCGGTTCAACATGACGTTCATCGGTGCCCACTGCACCTCCCCCGACCTGGTCGACCCGCCGATCACCGACAACTTCTTCATGATCGGTCAGCAGATGACCGACCTCGCCAAGGCGATCGGCACCGGACTCGCCGAGCGCTACCCCGACATCGAGACGTGGGACGTCATGACCTACGACGTGGACGCCATGCGGCTCTCGTGGGAGGAAGCCAAGAAGGCGATGGAGGCCGAGCTCGGACGTCCGGTGCAGGTCGGCGAGCAGTACCAGGTGCCGGTCGGCGGGACCACGATGCGCAAGGAGATCTCGGGACTGGTCTCGACCGGTGACAAGTCCAAGCGAGGGCTGTTCCTCGGCATCTACGGCGCAGGCACGACCAGCTTCGTCCAGCAGGCGAAGCCCACCGGCCTGCTCGACGAGTACGGCGTCGTCGCCCAGACCGGCGTCTACTGGCCGACCGCCACGGCGATGGACGGTGCCGCTCCGGCGATCTACAACGTGCACGACTACTTCTACGCCTGCCAGGACACGGAGGAGAACACCGAGTTCGTGACGGCGTTCGAGGAGCTGACCGGTGAGAAGCCGGACGCGGGCGCCTACCAGGGGTACCTCGCGATCAAGCTGCTCGAAGCAGCCATCGCGGAGGCGGGCAGCACCGACTCAGCTGACGTGCAGGCGGCGCTCGAGGGCCTCTCGATCGAGACCCCGATGGGCACCTCGATGACGATCAGCGCCGACGGCCACGAGGGCAAGGGTGGTGTCACGACGGCTGTCCTGGCCGGTGACCCGAGCGCCCCGCAGGGCGTCGCGATCACCGACTGCGGCGTCACGCCCGCCGAGTAGCAGCGTCCCGCGCGACGGGCGCGGCCGGCCACCTGACGGGCCGCGCCCGTCGACGACTTTGGAGGTTCCCATGAACGACCTGATCGCGGTGCTCGTCGCCGGGGTCGCGCAAGGCGTGCCGGTGTTCGTCGTGGCGAGCGGGCTGACGCTGATCTACGGCGTGCTGCACGTCCTCAACTTCGCGCACGGCAGCTTCTTCCTCATCGGCGCCCTGATCGTCACCACGACGCTGCAGGGCCCGAGCCTCGGGGCATTCCTGGGTTCCATCCTCCTGGCCGGTGTCGGCGTGATGGCCATCGGCGTGCTGAGCGAGGTGTTGGTCTTCCGGCCGCTGTACAAAGCGGGCTCCACCGTGAGCTTCCTCGGCGCCTTCGCGCTCTTCCTCGCGCTGCTCGGTCTGGCGACGCTCGTGTGGGGCACGAACCCGCGCACGGTGGCCTACCCCTCGGCGCTCGACGGCTCCTTCTCCATCGGAGGCGCCCGGGTCGGGCAGTACGACCTGGCCCTGGTCGCCGTGGGCGTCGTCATCGCCGCGGGACTCTGGCTCCTGCTGACCAAGACCTCGCTCGGCACGCGGGTCAGGGCCGTCTCGCACGACCGCACCATGGCGCTGGCGCTCGGAATCCGAGCCGGCCAGGTGTCGACGATCGTGTTCGGGATCGGCGCCTTCCTCGCCGGCGTTGCCGGGGCGCTCATCGCTCCGGTCTCCTCCATCGACGAGGGGCTGGCGTTGAGCTCCGACTACATGCTGCCGGCGTTCATCGCGATCATCGTCGGCGGGCTCGGCTCGGTCCCAGGTGCGCTCATCGCCGCCATCGCGCTCGGCATCCTGGAGAGCCTCAGCTTCCGGATCGCCCCCTCGCTCAGCGGATTCAGCTACTACCTGGTCGTCGCAGCGTTCCTGATGTTCCGGCCCCAGGGGCTGCTGGGGTCCGCCGCTCGTTCGACCGCGATGGCCAGGTGACGGAGCACTCATGAACCTCATTGCTCGCTACTCCCCGACTGCCACCAAGCTGGGCCTGCCACTGGTCGCCGGCTTCGCCGTCGTCGCCGTGCTGGTGCCCGTCTTCTACGGCGGCAGCCCCCTCTTCACGTGGACCACCGCAGCGGCGTGGGTGCTGTTCGCAATGGCCACCAGCGTGATGTTCGGCTGGACCGGCCTGCTCTCGTTCGGCCAGGCGGCCTTCTTCGGCGTCGGCGCGTACGCGATGGCACTGCTGAACACCCACGTGCCTGACATGCCGGGTCTCGTGATGCTCGCCGTCGGCGCCGGCGCCGCAGGGCTGCTGGCCGCCCTGTTCGCCTTGTTCGCACTCCGCACCAGCGGCGCCGAGTTCGCCATCCTCACCTTGGTCCTGGCCCAGGTGCTCTGGCTGCTGACCTACCGAGTCCCGGGGCTCAAGGGCGAGGACGGCTTCCACGGCCTGTTCGCGATCAAGATCTGGAACGAGCCGCTGACCTCCGACCTGGAGCTCTGGTACTACACGATCGCAGTCGTCGGCGTGTGCTGCTGGCTGTTGTGGTTGCTCTACCGCTCGACCGCGGGCATGGCCATGCGCGCCGTGCGGGACGACCCCTGGCGCGCCGCGGCCCTCGGCATCAACGTGCGCCGGGTCCAGGTCGGCGCGTTCGGTGTGAGCGCGGCGTTCTCGGCCGTCGCCGGTGCCCTCGTCGCCCAAGGGCAGGGTGTGGTCGGCCCCTCCACGCTGGCCTTCAGCATCTCCGGTGAGGTGCTCGTCGCCTGCCTGATCGGCGGCATGAGCCGCTTCGCCGGCCCGATGCTGGGAGCCGTCGTCCTCATCTGGGTCCAGACCTTGCTCAGCAACGTCTTCCACGACTCCAACGTGTTCGTCGGACTCCTGCTGCTCGTCATCGTCATCGCTCTCCCGAAGGGGCTGGTCTCGTTGCCCGACAAGGTGCGCGGCGTACGTCGGCGCTGGAGTGGCTCTCCGCCTCCGCCGAGCGGGCCGGCAAGCGCAGAGCGGCCCAGCTCCGACGGCCCCATCCCCGCCGAGAGCGTCCGATGAGCGCGCTCGTGGTGCTCGACCAGGTGACGAAGGCCTACCAAGGCGTGCCTGCGGTGCGGTGCGTCGACCTGGAGGTGGAGCGGGGCGAGCGGTTGGCGATCATCGGCCCGAACGGTGCCGGCAAGTCCACGCTGTTCGGCATGATCGCCGGTGAGCACCGGCCGACCTCCGGATCCGTGTGGTTCGACGGCAAGGACGTGACATCCCAGCGCTCGTCGCGCCGGGCGACGTCCGGGATGAGCCGAACCTTCCAGGTGGCACGGCTGGTCTCGACCATGACCGTGCGCGAGAACCTCTTCCTGGCAGCGCTCACCGGACAGCGCCGTGGCGTCCGGTTCTGGGACGCGTTCGCGAAACGGGCCGACGTCTGGGCCGACGCCGACGCCGCGATGGTGGACGCCGGTCTCGCCGGCGATGCCGACACGGTGGCCGGGTCGCTGGCCCAGGGCGCGCGGAAGACGCTGGAGATGGCGATGGCCATCGTCCAGCGCCCGCGGCTGCTCCTGCTGGACGAGCCGACCGCGGGGATGGGCTACGAGGACGCTCGCACGGCGACCGCGCAGCTCAAGCGGCTCCTCGATGTCCGCCGCGACATGACCATCATCCTGACCGCTCACGACATGGAGGTCATCCACTCCGTGGCAGAGCGGGTCGTGCTGATGGCCAACGGGGAGACAGTCCTCGAGGGGACGCCGCACGAGGTCGCCGAGCACGCCACCACGAAGGCGCTGTACCTGGGACAAGGAGACTCATGAACACCACGCACGACACGGTGCTGGCCACCCGCGAGCTCAACGCCTGGTACGGATCGGCTCAGGCGCTCTTCGGCGTCGACCTGGAGGTGCGGGCGGGCGAGGTGATCGGCCTGCTCGGGCGCAACGGGGCGGGCAAGAGCACCACCTTCAACGCGATCATGAACCTGCAGGTGCGGACCAGTGGAGAGATCGAGCTGACTGGGCGGACGCTCGCCAAGCGCTCCGTCGACGCGATCGCGCGCCTCGGGGTCGGGTGGGTGCCGGAGGACCGTCGCATCTTCACCAACCTGACCGTCCGGGAGAATCTCGAGCTCGCGCGCTTCGCCTGTGGCGACCGCGACGCGGTCGCCGTCGACGACCTGGTCGACTCCCTGCCGCTGCTCGACAAGCTCATCGGCCGCCGCGGCAACCAGCTCAGCGGCGGTGAGCAGCAGCTGGTCGCCATCGCCCGCGCGCTGATCTCACGGCCCAGGTTGCTGCTCCTCGACGAGCCGACCGAAGGCTTGGCTCCGTTGATCGTCGAGGGGATCGCGACCGCGATCCAGCAGCTGCCGGAGATGTTCGACGTGTCGATCCTGCTGGCCGAGCAGAACCTGCCGTTCGTGACGGCCCTGACCTCGCGGGTGTACGTCCTGGAGACGGGCCGGGTCGTCCACACCGGGCCGACCGATGTGTTCGCCGGCGACGCAGAGCTGCAGGACCGCTACCTGTCCATCTCGATAGCGTCCTAGCGGGGCGATGACAGGCCCGGTGCTTCGACGCCGGGCCGCGGAGAGTCGGTGACCCGCACCGGAGGTCCCGCCGGGTCACCGACTCCCGCCTGCGCTAGAAGGCCTGGTCTGGGACGGCCATCAGCTCGACCGTCGTCGCGGACTCCAGCAGCTCGCGCTCCATGCGGAGGGTGGCGAGCCGCTCGGTCGCGAAGTAGCGGGAGACCGCCACCTTGCCGGTGTAGAAGGCGCGCGCCGCGTCGTCGAGGGAGGTCTCCTCGAGCCTCGCCGTGGCGACGAGTGCTTGGCGCGAGAGCAGCCAGCCGAGGATGAGCTCGCCCAGCATCATGAGCAGGCGTGTGGTCTGCAAGCCGACGCGGTAGGTGCCGTCGGGGACCTCTCCCGCCTGCCCGGCCCAGCCGCGGAGCGTGGCGACGGCCCGGCGCACCTCGGCGAGGCCGTCGCCCAGTCGCTCGGCGACGATGGCGAGCTCGGCGTGGCCGGCCAGCTCGTCCAGCTGTGCCTCCACCTCGGCCAGCAGCGCCGTCAGCGCGCGACCGTCGTCTCGCACGATCTTCCGGAAGAACAGGTCGATGCCCTGGATAGCCGTGGTGCCCTCGTAGATGGTGTCGATCTTGGCGTCGCGGATGTACTGCTCGACCGGGTAGTCGTGCAGGTAGCCCGAGCCGCCGAACACCTGGAGCGACTCGGCGAGCTTGGCGTAGCCGTGCTCGGAGCAGAAGCCCTTCACGATCGGGAGCAGCAGGTCGTTGCGCGCCACGAGTGGTGCCGCGTCCCTGCCCTCGTGGCGGGCGAGAGCGATGTCGTCGAGCACGCAGCTGGCGAAGGTCAACAGGGCTCGCATCCCCTCCGCGTACGCCTTCTGCGTCATCAGCGAGCGGCGCACGTCCGGGTGGCCGATGATCGCGATGTCCGGCGCCGTGGGGTCGCCCTTGCGCGTGAGGTCGGGGCTCTGCAGGCGGGTCTTGGCATAATCGAGCGCGTTGAGGTAGCCCGTGGACAGCGCCGCCATCGCCTTCGTGCCCACCAGCATGCGGGCGTACTCCACGATCTCGAACATCTGGACGATGCCGCGGTGGACGTCGCCCACGAGCCAGCCGACGGCGGGTCGGTCCTGGCCGAACGTGAGCTCGCAGGTGACCGACGCCTTCAGGCCCATCTTGCGCTCGATGTTGGTGACCACCGCTCCGTTGCGGTCGCCGAGCTCGCCCGTCTCGGGGTCGATGTGGAACTTGGGGACCAGGAAGAGGCTGAGGCCCTTCGTGCCCGGCATGCCGGCACCGGGCGTGTCCACCGGTCGGGCGAGCACGAAGTGGACGATGTTCTCGGCCATGTCGTGCTCGGCGCTGGTGATGAACCTCTTCACGCCCTCGATGTGCCACGTGCCGTCGGGCTGGGGGACCGCCCGGGTCTTGCCCGAGCCCACCGCGGAGCCGGCGTCCGGCTCGGTGAGCACCATCGTGGCTCCCCAGTGCCGTTCGACCATCCAGGCGGCGATGCGCTTCTGGGCCTCGTTGCCCTGCTCGAAGAGGATCTGCGCCTGGGGCCAGCCGGCGGCGTACAGGAAGATCGCCGGGTTGGCGCCCAGCGGGAACTCAGCCATCGCCCAGCGGACAGAGGGCGGCGCGGAGATGCCACCGATAGCCGGGTCGACATCCATGCGCCACCACTCGGCGGCCACGTAGCTGGCGTAGGACTTCTTGAAGGCCTCGGGCAGCCGTGCGGTGCCGGTCACCGGGTCGAAGTCGATCTCGCCCAGCTCGTCGTCGCGGAAGGAGGCGGCAAGCTCGCCCTCGGCCAGCTGCGCGCCTGCCTGCAGCATGTCGTCGACCGTGGCCTTGTCCAGGTCGGACCACGGCCCAGCACCGAGGACCTCGTCCCGGCCGAACACCTCGAAGAGGTTGAAGCGGACGTCGGTCAGGTTGCTGCGGTAGTGCGTCATGGTTCTCCGTTCAGCGGTGGGTGGGGGCGGTCGAGCCGTCGGTGGCGAACCAGGTCCGGGCGTGCTCGGCCACCGTCGCAGCGACGGCGAGAGGGGCGTCGAGCGGGACGTGGTGCCCGGTGTCGCGGATGGTGACCGGCGGATGCGTCTGGCCGAGGGCGGCGGAGACGGCGTCGGCCATCTCGGCGTCCACCAGGCCGTGCTCGCCTCGGACGACGAGCACGGGGCAGTGGTCGATCGGGGTCACGTCGTCGAGGCCGAGCAGGTCGTGATCGACGAAGGCGGGGTCGAACTTCCAGGACCAGCCGTCGTCGACGCGAAGAACGGACTGCGCTGCCACGTGGTCGACGATGTAGGGCTGCTTCTGTGTGTCCGACGGCAGGGTCCGAAACCGGGCGATGGCCGCCTCGCGGCTCGGGTAGGTCCGCCGTGGCGCCAGTGCGGGGCGGCTGACGCGGGTGCCGGGTCGGTGGAACGGACTGTCGACCAGGATCAGGCCGCTCAGCGGGGTGACCTGGTCCAGCGCGAGGCGGAGACCGACGTGGCCGCCCATGGAGTGGCCGACCACGACCGGGGGCCCGCTCGTCAGGCGTTCGATCACCTCGCCGACCTCGCGGCTCCACTGGGTCAGGCTGTAGCGATCGCGCCAGCCGCTGTCACCGTGGCCGGACAGGTCGGGCGCGAGCACGTGGTGGTGCGACGCCAGCAGGGGTCCGAGATGGTCCCACCACCCGGCGTGCGCTGCCCCACCGTGGAGCAGCACGATGCTCGGGCGCTCGGCGTCCCCCCACGCGCGGACGCGGAGCGTGAGGCCGTCGCTGCGGACGTGGTGGAGGCGAGGGCGCTGCGCGAGGGCGGCGACGTGCCAGGCGGGGGCGGTCATGCCGGGTGGTTCCACATCTCGTGCTCCTCGGTCACGAAGATGGGCGAGTTCTCGAGGTCGATGAAGGCCGGCTCGTCGGCCACCAGCGCCGCGATGGCTCGGCGCGCGTCGGCATCCGTGAAGGTCGCGCCGACGTCGTCGAGGGAGTCGAACCAGAGCTCCACCACGCCGTCGAACGGCTCCGGGGCCCCGCGTGACTTCCGCAGGTCCTCGTTGAGGGGATGGAGCAGCGTGTGGTTCTGGACGTAGCGGGTCGCACCGATCGCGCTCGCCCCAGCCATCCCGATAGCGGCGTGCGGTCCGTGCCAGTGGGCGAGGAACTCCTCGCGGGTCAGGTCGGGCCGCCGGCGCAGGCAGAACATCAGCTTGATCATGGTGACCTTTCGGCTGGGCTCAGTCGAGCAGGAAGAGGGCGTACTCACCGTGGTCCTCGAACACCTGGCCCCGGCCGACCACCAGGCGACGGGTGAGCCACCGGTACCGCGGGTCGTCGGTGTCGAAGCG
>JAPSKJ010000358.1 GCA_031177735.1 Nocardioides sp. | reverse complement strand
CGTCGTCGGCGCGGGAGTAGTCGTCCCAGACGCCCAGGCCGACGAACGCGATGGTCGCGGCGCCGAGGGTGGCCGCCTGCTGGTCGACGCTCGTGCGCACGAGGGGTGTGCGCAGGATGTCGGCGTACAGGCGGTTCCACAGCGGCGAGCGGCTGCCGCCGCCCGAGACGAGCAGCTCCTGGTCGCTGCCGCTGAGCTCGCGCATGAGGCGCAGGCTGCGGTCCAGGGCGAACGCGATGCCCTCCAGGCACGCGCGGACCAGGTCTGCGGTGGAAGTGCCGAGCTCCAGCCCGACGAGGCCGCCACGGACGCCCGAGCCGCCCTCGAGCGGCGTCCCGCCGGCGAGTGTCGGGGTCATGACGGCGCCGCGTGCTCCCGGCGTGCTCGCCGCCGCCCGTTCGATGAAGTCGCCGATGGGCTCGCCGGGTGCGAGGGTGTCGCGCAGCCAGGTGATGGTCGTGCCGCTGCTGAAGGTCGACAGGGCGCTGATGTGGAGTCCCGGGATGGCGTGACGGAAGACGTACGGCCGGGCCGCCTCATCGAGCACCGGCCGAGCGCTTGTGACGGTCATCCAGCTCGACGAGCCGAGCGCGGCGTAGAGCCGGCCCTCGCTCGTGCCGCGGGAACCCAGCGCCATCGCCGCGTTGTCGACCGCGCCGGCGAACACCGGGATGCCGGCGGGCAGGCCCAGCACGTCCGCCGCGGTCGTGGTCAGCGGACCGACGACGTCGGCGGACTCCACCGGGGTCGGCAGCAGGTCGGGAGGCAGGCCCGCGGCATCCAGGATCTCGGGGTCGTAGCCGCCATGCTCGAGTGAGTACGCGCCGGACCCGGAGGCCATGGAGTGGTCGGTGACGAGGCGCCCGGTGAGCCGGAGGTTGATCCAGTCCTTCGACCCGGCCAGGAAGCGCGTGCGCCGCCAGGATGCCGGATCCTCCGCTGCGAACGTCGCGGCCTTGAACACCGGATACAGCGCCGCGCCGAACCCGTTCCCGGTGCGGCGGTACCACTCCGGCTCGAGCAGCTGCGCGAACACGTGCCCGGTGCGGCCGCGGGCGTCCGACCAGATGGGCGTGGTGGGTGTCACGAGTTCGAGCTGGTCGTCGAGCTGCACGGCGCCGAGGCTCTGCCCCGACAGGGCGATGCCGGCCACGGCGGACGCGGCATCCGGTCGCTGGGCGAGCAGGGCGCGCGTCGACGCGACGACGGCATCCCACCACGCCTCGGGGCGCTGCTCGTTGCGCCCGGGAGCGGGATGCTCGGTCGGATACTCGCTGACGGTCTCGGCGAGCATCCGCGCGTCCTCGTCCCAGAGCGAGGCCTTGCAGCCTCCCGTGCCCAGGTCGAAGGCGAGCGCGAGTGCGGTCACGCTGTCACCGCGTCGCGAGGGCGAGCTCGCTCAGCCGCTCGAACGAGGGTCCTGCCGTCGGGATCTCGACGTGGAACACCTCGGCGATCACCTGCGTCCAACCATGCACGAAATAGATCCAACCATCCTCGACCTGCAGGCCCCGCACATCCTCCTGCGCGCGGGCCTGGTCGAGGAAGACGAGATCGCCGCGGTAATTGAGGTCCCACGCGATGGCGCGCTCCGGGAAGACGCCGGCGTCGGTGAGCGGCGAGCCGGGGGCATCCTTGCCGAGACCCGTCGCGTTGACGACGAGAGATCCCGGTGCGAGCTCGGCCAGCACGCGATCGTTGTCGGCGGGGCTCGGCGTGAGGACGTACTCGAAGGCGGTGTCGGTGTCGAGCTGCGCGTGGATGTCGCGGATGTGCTCGAGACGCTGCGGGGACCGGTTGGTCACGACGATCCGGCGCGGACGGTCGGCGCCCGACTCGCGGCGCGAGAGGTACCAGCTGATGGCGATGGTGGAGCCGCCGGCGCCCATGCAGAGCGCGTCCGCGCCCGTGCTGCTCCAGTACCCGTCGGGGAGGAAGGCGTCCAGCGCGAGACCGCTCGAGATCGGGTCCTTCGCGTGGCAGATCAGCTTGCCGTCGCGCTTGGAGATGCAGCTGGTCTCGTTCATGAGCCGCGCGAACGGGTCGATCTCGTCGAACAGGTCACGGCACGCGGCGTACAGGTCGATCTTGTGGGTCGTCACGAGGGCGCCGAGGCTCAGCGGGTCGGCGGCGATGAACTCCACCACGCGGCGGTAGTCGTCGGCCGGCGCGTGCAGCGGCAGGTCGATGCCCTGCAGCACCGCTCCGTCGAGGCCCAGCGCGTCGGCCCAGCGCGGGAAGACGTGCTGGATCGAGGAGCGTCCTGTCGTCACGCCGATGAAGTACAGCGTCGGCGCCGTCGCCGGGCGCAGATCGAGAGCGGTCATCGTGGGGAAGGTCATGAGGTGCTGCTTTCGGATGCGGCGGCCACCGCCGCGACGGCGGCATCGGCGTTCATGCCGAAGCGCGTCACGCCGAGCGCCGCCATGGCGCGGATGGTCTCGATGTCGCGGACGCCGCCGGCGGCCTTGAGCGACGCGCGCCCGGCGGCCTGGTCCGCGATCACGCGGATGTGCTCGATGGTCGTCGGCATGCCGGACCACCCGGTCCCGGTCTTGATCCACGGCACACCGGCCGAGATCGCCGCATCCACCCCATCGCGGATCTGGTCGTCGTCGAGGTATCCGACTTCGAGGATCGCTCGAAGCGGCACGCGGTCGGCGACGACCTCGACGACGGCGGCGAGCTCGCGAGTGACGTAGTCCGTCTCGCCCGAGCGGAGGCGCCCGATCGGCACCACGACGTCGAGCTCCTGCGCGCCCAGGTCCAGCAGCTCGCGCGCCTCGGCGACCTTCGTCGCCGTGGTGGCCCCGCCGCTCGGGAATCCCACCGGGGATCCGGCCAGCACGCCGGAGCCGTCAAGAAGGTCGCGGACGACCGGCAGCCAGTTCGGCAGCACGTGGGCGCTGACGAAGCGGCCGGCGATGGCGCGGCGCGCCAGCTCTTCGACATCCGCGCGGGAGTGGCGGGCCTGCACGCAGCTGATGTCGATGTGCGCCGCGAGGTCGGCGAGGACGTCGTGCTCAGGCACGGTAGCCTCCGTGATCCGGATTGGGGCGGGTGGTCCACCCGCCGTTGCCGTCGGTGACGACGAGCTGCGCCATGCCGCCCGCTCGCTCGATGATGCCGTAGTCCTGGCC
>JAPSKJ010000357.1 GCA_031177735.1 Nocardioides sp. | reverse complement strand
GTGAGCCAGGATGCCGCGGCGGTGCAAGAGCGCCTTGCGCAGGGCGAGCGCGATGCCGGCCTGCGCCTCGAAGGTCGCCAGCGGCAGCCACGGCGCCCACGCCGACCTGGCCGCGGCGAAGCCACCGTCGGTGTGCGCGTCGATCGTCGCGCGCAGGCCCTCCGGATGGCTGAACCCGGTCATCGCGCCGGCGGCGCCCATGGCCAGCTCGTCGACCAGCCCGACTCCACCGAGCCCGCCGAAGACCGGCACGTCCACGGCCGCCGTCAGCGCGCCGATGGCCGGCGGGGTCGGCGGCGCCTCGGCCTTGACCGCGCACACGAACGGGCACGCGGCCACGATGCTCACCAGCGTGTCCGCGTCGACGTGGACCCCGGAGGTCGCCGGGTAGTCCTGGAGCACGATGGCGGCCCCGGTGGCGGCGTGCACCGCCCGCAGGTGCGCGATGACGGCGTCGGCGCGGGCGGCGTTGACCTGGACCATCAGGTGCGTGGTCGAGCCGGGGCGCACGGCCGCCAGCGCGTTGCGCGCCTGCTCGACGACGACGGCTGTCGAGCGCCCGGACACGCCGAGCACGACCGGGAGGCCGGCGGCGTACGTCGTGACCGTCTCGACCACCGCCCGCTGCTCGGCGAGGGAGAGGTGAGCGGCCTCGCCGAAGACGCCGAGAGCGACGACCCCGTCGGCGCGGACCGAGCGTGCCCACTCGACCTCGCGCGCGAGCGACTCGTGGTCGACATCGCCGGCGGCGTCGAACGGCGTGGCGAGGACGATCCACAGGCCCCGCGGAAGGTGCGCCGTCACGACACCCGCCCGTCGCCCGACCGCTCCCCGGTCAGCTCGGCGACCAGGTGCTCGGCGATCGCCAGGCACGACGTCGCCGCCGGGGACGGCGCGTTGCGCAGGGCGGTGACGCGGCCCTGCCGCTCGATGCGGAAGTCGTCGACCAGGCTGCCGTCGGCGTCCATCGCCTGCGCCCGGATGCCGGCGGGGCCGCGCACGACGTCGCCCACGGACAGGTCGGGGACGTAGCGCTGCGCCGCCGCGACGAAGCGCCGCTTCGACAGCGAGCCGGCCATCTCCGCGATGCCGGTGCGCCAGTTGGCGCGCGCGAAGTGCGCGAAGCCGCGGGAGCCGACCGCCTCGAGGAGGTCGCGAGGGGAGACCTTGCCCCACGTGTAGCCCTCGCGGGCGAGCGCCAGCACGGCGTTCGGACCGATCAGCACCTCGCCGTCGACGCGGGGGGTGATGTGAACGCCGAGGAACGGATACCGCGGGTCGGGCACGGGGTAGACCAGCCCGTTGACGAGGTGGCGGCGCTCGGGCACCAGCGCCCAGTACTCACCGCGGAAGGGCATGATCCGCGGGGTCTCGGCGCCACCGGCCTTGCGGGCGAGCCGGTCGACGTGGAGCCCGGCGCACACCACGACCCGGTCGTAGCGGGTCACCTCCCGACCGTCGGGTCCCTCGGTGTGGACGTCGACGCCAGAGGGCGTCTCGCGCAGGTCGGTCACGGTGGTCGAGAGGCGGACCCGTCCGCCGGCCTGCTCCACCAGCCCCGCGAGGGCCCGGGTCACCCCGGGGTAGTCGGCGATGGCGGTGGTCGGTGAGTGGAGGCCGCCGACGCCCTGGACGTGCGGCTCGAGCTCGCGCAGCGCCCGCGCGTCCAGCCGCCGCACGCCCGGCACGCCGTTGGCCCGAGCACGCTCCTCGATGGCCGCCAGCCGCGCCTCCTCGACCTCGTCGAGGGCGACCAGCACCTTGCCGATCTCGTGGTAGGCCACGCCGTGCTGGGTGCAGAACTCCCGCAGCATGCCGACTCCACGACGGCACAGGCGCGCCTTGAGCGACCCCGGTGGGTAGTAGAGGCCGGCGTGCACGACACCGCTGTTGCGACCGGTCTGGTGCTGGGCGAGTGCGGGCTCCTTCTCCACGATGGTGACCTGGTCGGAGGCGCCGGTCCGCAACAGCTCGTGTGCGACCGCCACTCCGACGATGCCGCCGCCGATGACGGCGCAGGTCGAGCTCACGGGTGGACCTCCTCGGTCGGGTCGTCGCGCCACAGGGTGTCGATCTCCGCGTCGTGGTCGCCGAGCAGTGGGGGTGCGAGGGTGGTTGCCAGCGGCACTCCGTCCACCATCAGCGCCGGTCCGGGCACCGCCACCGGGCCGAGCGTGGGGTGGTCCAGCTCGTGGACCAGGCCGAGGTGGCGCACCTGCGCCCAGTCGTAGACCTCCGGAACCGTGCGGATGCGACCGGCCGGTACCCCGGCCTGGTCGAGTGCGTGGAGCACGTCCTCGGCGGTGCGCGTCGCGAGGAGGGCGTCGATCTCCTTCTGCAGGTCGTCGACGACCGCGACCCGGTCGGCGTTGGTCGCGATGTCCGGGCGGTCGGGATCGATCCCGAGCACCGCGGCGAAGCGGCGCCACAGCGACTCCGAGCCCACGGCGATCACCATGTCCGCGTCGGCGCACCGGAACGTGCCGTAGGGCGCGATGGAGGGATGCCGGTTGCCGGTGCGCCGTGGGGCGACTCCCGCGGAGAGCCACCCGGCGCCGTGGAAGGCGTGCACCGCGACGACCGAGGAGAGCAGGCTGGTGTCGACGCGACGTCCGAGTCCGGTGCGCTCCCGTTCGTGGAGGGCCAGGCTGACGCCGTACGCCCCGAACATCCCGGCCAGCAGGTCGCCGATCGGGAGGCCCACGCGCGTCGGGTCACCGTCGGCCTCGCCGACCAGGCTCATCAGCCCACCCTCGGCCTGGACGATCTGGTCGAAACCGGGGCGGTGCCCGTCCGGTCCGCCGGTGCCGAAGCCGGTGATCGACAAGGTGACCAGCCGGGGGTTGGCCTCCCGCAGCCCGTCGAGACCGAGGCCCAGCCGCTCGAGCAACCCGGGCCGGTAGTTCTCGACCAGCACGTCGGCGCGCGTGGCGAGGTCGCGGAGCCGGGCAGCGCCCTCCGGTGTCTTGAGGTCGAGCCGGACCGACCGCTTGCCCCGGTTCGCGGAGAGGAAGTACGCCGACTCGCGGCCGTCCTCGCGCTCGGCGAACGGCAGCCAGCCGCGGCTGTCGTCCCCGCTGGGCGGCTCGACCTTGACCACGTCGGCGCCGGCGTCGGCGAGGAGCATCGTGCAGTAGGGACCGGCCAG
>JAPSKJ010000356.1 GCA_031177735.1 Nocardioides sp. | reverse complement strand
GCGGCGCCGTCGGCGACGTACTCCCCCGGCTCGGGCACGACCACCGGGCGACCCAGCACCATCGGGGCGATGCGGCGGACCGCCTCCGAGCGGGCACCGCCGCCGATGAGCACGACCCGCTCGACGGGGACGCCGAGCGAGACCATGGCGTCGATGCCGTCGGCCAGGCCGCACAACAGGCCCTCGACCGCTGCCCGGGCGAGGTGGGCCGGCTGCGCGGTCGACAGGGTGAGCCCGTGCACGGCGCCGCGGGCGTGCGGGCGGTCGGGGGTCCGCTCGCCCTCCAGGTAGGGCACCAGCACCAGTCCGCCGGCGCCGGAGGGGGCCTGCAGCGCGAGGTCGGACAGCTCCTCGAGGGAGACGCGGAGCAACGCGGCGGTCGCCGAGAGCACCCGGGCGGCGTTGAGGGTGGCCACCAGCGGCAGGAACCGACCGGTGGCGTCGGCGAAGCCGGCCACGGTGCCCGACGGGTCGCCGGTCGGCAGGTCGGAGACCGCGCAGACCACGCCGGAGGTGCCGATGGAGACGACCACGTCGCCGGCCCGGGCGGAGAGCCCGAGGGCGGCGCCTGCGTTGTCGCCGCACCCCGGCCCGAGGAGTACGCCGCCGGCGGTCCGGCCCGCCACCTCGGCCGGGCCGAGCACACGCGGGAGGGTGACGTCGGCGCGTCCGAAGGCACGGGCGAGCAGGTCGGGCCGGTAGTCCCCCGCCGCCGGTGACCAGTAGCCGGTGCCGCTGGCGTCGCTGCGGTCGGTCACCAGGGCGTCCAGGCCGGGGGCACCGGCGAGCCGCCAGGTCAGCCAGTCGTGCGGCAGGCACACCGCTGCGGTGCGGGCGGCCGACTCCGGCTCGTGCTCGGCCAGCCAGCGCAGCTTGGTCACCGTGAGGCTGGCGACCAGCACCGAGCCGACGGCTGCCGCCCAGCCCTCCGGCCCGAGCTCGGCGTTGAGGTCGGCGGCCGCGCCGGCGGAGCGGGTGTCGTTCCACAGCAACGCCGGGCGGACCACCTCACCGTGCTCGTCGAGGCAGACCATGCCGTGCTGCTGGCCGCCGACCGCGACGGCGTCGACGTCGTCGAGACCGCCGGCCGCCGCGATCGCCTCCTGGAGGGCGGCCCACCAGGCGTCGGGGTGCACCTCGGTGCCGTCGGGATGGCGCGCACTGCCCTGCCGGACGAGCCGGCCGGTCTCCGCCTCGCGGATGACGACCTTGCAGGACTGCGTCGAGGAGTCGACCCCGGCGACCAGTGGACCGCGCACCATCGTCAGCGGACGCCCAGCAGGTGGTCCATGGCGAGCTGGTCGAGCTGCTCGAAGGCGAACCCGTGCGTGGCCATGGCCTCGATGTCGTAGGCCTCCTCGCGCAGGGTGGCCAGCGTCTCGCCCTCGGCCAGCGTCGGCTGGGCCAGCTCGGTGAGGCCGGAGCGCTCGAGCGCAGCCTGCACCTCGGGGTCGGCACGGAAGGCGGCGGAGCGCTCCTTGAGGATGAGGTAGTTGCGCATGCAGCCGGCGGCCGAGGCCCACACGCCGTCCTCGTCCTCGGTGCGCGGCGGCTTGAAGTCGAAGTGCCGCGGGCCGTCGTAGTCGCTGTTCTCCAGCAGGTCGACCAGCGCGAAGGCGCCGCGCAGGTTGCCGGCGCCGAACCGCAGGTCCTGGTCGAAGCGCGGGCCGTGCTGCCCGTTGAGGTCGATGTGGAAGAGCTTGCCGTGCCAGAGCGCCTGGGCGACGCCGGCGGCGAAGTTCAGGCCGGCCATCTCCTCGTGGCCCACCTCGGGGTTGAGGCCGACCATCTCGGGGTGGTCGAGGGTCTCGATGAAGGCCAGCGCGTGCCCGATGGTGGGGAGCAGGATGTCACCGCGCGGCTCGTTCGGCTTGGGCTCGAGGGCGAAGCGCATGTCGTAGCCCTGCTCGCGGACGTAGTCGCACAGCAGGTTGACGCCCTCGCGGTAGCGGTCGAGCGCGGCGGGGATGTCCTTGGCGAAGCTGCTCTCGGCCCCTTCGCGTCCACCCCACATGACGTAGGTGCTCGCGCCCAGCTCGGCGGCGAGGTCGATGTTGCGGGCCACCTTGGCCAGCGCGAAGCGGCGCACCCGCCGGTCGTTGCTGGTGAAGCCGCCGTCCTTGAAGACCGGGTGGCCGAAGAGGTTGGTGGTCACCATCGGGACCACCAGGCCGGTCTCGTCCAGCGCCTTGCGGAACGATCCGATCGCCTGGTCGCGGCCGCTCTCGTCGGCATCGAAGTCGAAGACGTCGTTGTCGTGGAAGGTGACGCCGTAGGCGCCCATCTCAGCGAGCTTGCGCACGCTGTACGCCGGGTCCAGGCGCGGCCGGGTCGCCGACCCGAACACGTCCTGGGCCTCCCAACCCACCGTCCACAGGCCGAACGTGAAGCGGTCCTCGGGGCGCGGGGTGTAGTCGGTCATCTGTCTCGTCTCTCCTGTTGGTGGTGGGGCTGTGGTGGTCTTCGGACCGGCCGGGGCGGCCGGCTCAGTCGAGCGGGGTGATCGTGGTCCTCACCCAGCGCGGGTCGGCCTGGGTGACTCGGTGGACGGGACCGGTGAGCCGCACGCGAGCGTGGTCGACGCGGGTGGCGGTCACCGCGGCGTCGTCGGGGCGGGCGATGCCCTCGGCGACCGCGGTGTCGACCTTCTCACCCGCGGAGGCGGCCACCCACACCTCCACGTCGCCGGGCTCGACGACGCGAGTCAGGGCGCGGTCGGAGAAGGCGAAACGCGTGGTGGGCACGATGAAGCGCACCTCGGCAGTCTGCCCCACGTCGAGGGTCACCCGGGAGTACCCCAGCAGCTGGGCGACCGGCCGGACGATCGAGCCGACCAGGTCGCGCCCGTAGAGCTGCACGACGTCGGTGCCGGCCCGGCGACCGATGTTGCGCACCTGTACCGAGACCTCGATGGTGCCGTCGGTGGCGGCCTCCGGTGTCGCGGCCAGGTCGCTGTAGGCGAAGGTCGTGTAGGACAGCCCGAACCCGAACGGGCGGACCGGCGTGGGATCGGTGGTCGTGACCGCCGAGGGCCCGCCGAGGAGCGGCTGGAGGTAGGAGTAGGGCTGGGCGCCGGCGGCCCGGGGCAGACTCACCGGGAGCCGCCCCGAGGGGTTGACCGCGCCGCTGAGCACCCGGGCGACGGCGGTGCCGCCCTC
>JAPSKJ010000024.1 GCA_031177735.1 Nocardioides sp. | reverse complement strand
AGGAGGTCGCGCGGCTGCACCTCGACGCTCTCGGCGTCGAGCTCACCGAGCTGTCGCAGGAGCAGGCCGACTACCTCGGCGTCCCCGTCGGGGGCCCGTACAAGTCGGACCACTACCGCTACTGATCACCACGCAGCACCGCAGCACCGCAGCCCCCTGCCGCCCCGTGCGGCGGGGGGCTGTGTCGTCTCCTCGACCACCTCCTCGAGGGGTGCGCGACTCCCCGGCGGGCCGCCGCGCCCGACGCCGTGACCGTGCGCGCAGGGGCCCTGGTGCAGAATCGAGGGCATGAGCGAGTCAGCGGCGGCCGAGGTGATGACCAAGGGGCGCATCCTCGTCGTCGACGACGACGCCTCCCTGGCCGAGATGCTCTCGATCGTGCTGCGCCAGGAGGGGTTCGACTCCGAGGTGTGCGGCCGGGGTGACGAGGCGCTCGACGCCTTCCACGACTACCGCCCCGACCTGGTCCTGCTCGACCTCATGCTGCCCGGGCGCGACGGGATCGAGGTGTGCAAGCAGATCCGCGCCGAGTCCGGCGTGCCCATCGTCATGCTCACGGCGAAGGGGGACACCGTCGACGTCGTCGTAGGCCTGGAGTCCGGCGCCGACGACTACGTCGTGAAGCCGTTCAAACCCAAGGAGCTCGTCGCCCGCATCCGTGCCCGGATGCGGCGCTTCGACCCCACCAGCACCGACTCGCTCACCATCGGTGACCTCAGCATCGACGTCGCCGGGCACCAGGTCACCCGGGGTGGTGTGCCGATCAGCCTCACGCCCCTGGAGTTCGACCTCCTCGTCTGCCTGGCCCGCAAGCCGTGGCAGGTCTTCAGCCGCGAGGTGCTGCTGGAGCAGGTGTGGGGTTACCGGCACGCTGCCGACACGCGTCTGGTCAACGTGCACGTCCAACGGCTGCGCTCCAAGGTCGAGCACGACCCGGAGAACCCCGAGATCGTGGTGACCGTACGGGGCGTGGGCTACAAGGCCGGGCCGCAGTAGCTCATGGCTCGATCCGTGCGGCCGAAACCCTCGGAGCCGCTCCGGACGGCCCCCGGCGCAGCGCTGCGCACGGCGCTGCGGACCGGTCTCACCTTCTGGCGGCGATCGATCCAGGCCCGGGTGGTCGCCAGCACGCTCATCCTCACCGCGCTCGCCGTCGGTGCGGTCGGCTGGCTGCTGCTCCAACAGGTCCGCCAGGGCCTGCTCGACCACCGCGTCGACGCCGTGGTCGCCGAGGCCGCCAACGAGGTCCGCGACGCCGAGCAGCGGCTGAGCGCCGCCTCGGGCATCGACGTCGACTCCTCGGGTCAGCAGCGCGACCTGGTCGAGCCGATCATCCAGCGCGGCCTGACCCGCGGCTTCGACGTGGTCATGGCCGGGCCGATCACCGGCGCCGGTGGTGGCCGGATCGCGGCCGGCGGCACGGAGTACTCCCCGGGCCTGCTCACCAGCAGCGTGCCGCGCTCGCTCGAGGAGCACTTCGACTCGCCGGCACCGCTGGCCTGGACCTACACCACCATCCGCTCGCGAACCGACGACGGCGACCAGGTGGCTCGTCCCGGAGTCGTGGTGGGCTCCCAGGTCGTGCTCCCCGCCGACGGCGCGACGTACACCCTCTACTTCCTCTACCCCCTGGAGGAGGAGCAGGAGACCCTCGCGCTCGTCGCGCGCGCGCTCGGCATCGCGGCGGCCCTGCTCCTCGTGCTCGTCGCCGGTGTCACCTGGCTGGTCACCCGGCAGGTGGTCAACCCGATCCGGCTCGCCCGGCAGGTCGCCGAGCGGCTCGCCGCCGGGCAGCTGCAGGAGCGACTTCCCGTGCACGGTGAGGACGACCTCGCCCGGCTCGCGGTGTCGTTCAACCAGATGGCCAGCAACCTGCAGCGCCAGATCCGCCAGCTCGAGGAGCTCTCCCGCGTGCAGCGGCGCTTCACCTCCGACGTCTCCCACGAGCTGCGCACCCCGTTGACGACGGTGCGGATGGCCAGCGACGTCCTCCACGACGCCCGGCGCGACTTCGACCCGGCCACCGCCCGGGCCGCCGAGCTGCTGCAGACCGAGCTCGACCGCTTCGAGACCCTGCTCGTGGACCTGCTCGAGATCAGCCGGTTCGACGCCGGCGCTGCCGTGCTCGTCGCCGACGACGTCGACCTGGTCGAGGTCGCCGACCGCGTCCTGGAGGCGACCCACCCGCTGGCCGCCCAGAGGTCGGTCCGCATCGAGCTCCATGCGCCGGGGCACCCCTGCCTGGCCGAGGCCGACGTGCGACGCGTCGAGCGGATCGTGCGCAACCTGGTCACCAACGCCATCGACCACTCAGGGAGTCGCGCCCTCGTCGTGGTCACGGTCGCCGGCGACGACCACGCGGCCGCGATCGCGGTCCGCGACTACGGGCTGGGGCTCGCCCCCGGGGAGGCCGCGATGGTGTTCAACCGGTTCTGGCGCGCCGATCCCGCGCGCGACCGCTCCAACGGCGGCACCGGCCTGGGGCTCTCGATCTCCCTGGAGGACGCCAACCTGCACGGCGGGTGGCTGCAGGCGTGGGGCCGTCCGGGAGGCGGGGCACAGTTCCGTCTCACCCTGCCGCGGCGAGTGGGCGGGCCGCTGCACCACAGCCCGCTCCCGCTGGTGCCCGTCGACGCGGCGGAGCCGGTCGGATGAGCCGGACCCGCCGTCTTGCCGCCATGATCTCGGCCGTCCTCGCCGGGTGCTTCGCGCTGACCGCGTGCGTCTCGATGCCCACGGCCGGACCGGTCATCGAGGCCGGTGTCGAGACCCACGAGAGCCCGGCCGTCGGCATCAACATCGACCCGCGGCCGCCTGAGCGGGGTGCGAGCCCGACCGCCGTCGTGCAGGGCTTCCTGGCTGCCATGCAGGCGACGCCCGTGCAGACCACCGTGGCGGCCGAGTTCCTCGCCGAGGACGTCCGCGCGTCCTGGGACCCCGGGCTCGCCACGATCACCTACGCCGAGCGCACGCCGCCCCGTGGTCGCAGCACGGTCAGTGTCGGGTTGACGGAGGTCAGCTCGTTGGACGCCCGCGGCGCCTTCCTCGGCACCGTTCCCGAGCAGCAGCTGTCCTTCCCGATGGTCCGGGAGCGGGGGGAGTGGCGCATCGCCCAGGCGCCCGACGCGCTCGTGGTGCCGGCCGAGTGGTTCGAGAACCGCTTCACCCAGGTCTCGCTCTACTTCTTCGACCCCACCGGCAGCATCCTCGTGCCGGAGCCGGTGTTCGTCCCCCGCGGCAGCCAGCTCGCCACCTCGCTGGTGCGCGGCCTGGTGCGCGGACCCAGCCAGGCGTTGTCCGGCGTGGTGCGCAACTTCTTGCCCCCGGACGTCCACGAGGGCCTCTCGGTCCCGGTCAGCGGCGACGGCGTGGCCGAGATCGCGTTCACCGGGGAGGCCCCGGAGCAGAGCACCGAGGCGGTCTACCTGATGAGCGCCCAGCTGGCCTGGACCCTGCGCCAGGACCAGTCGATCGAGGCCTTCCGGCTCTCGATCGGCGGCCGCCCGGTCCAGCTGCCCCGGTCGCGACCCGTGATCGGTGTCGACGACAGCCCCGAGTTCGACCCGAGCGGTTATCAGCCCAGCCGGCGGCTCTTCGGCGTGGACGACGGGGTCGTGGTCACGGGCGGCCCCGGCACCCTGACCGCACTCCCGGACCTGTTCGACCGGCCGGTGCGATCGCTCGCGGTCGACCTCGGCGCCCAGACCGCCGCCGCGGTCAGCCAGGCGGGCGGCGCCGTGCTGGTCTCTCCGCTGTCAGGGGGTGGCCCGACGGCGACGTACTCGGGCACCGACCTGCTGCGACCCGCCTGGGACTTCGCCGATCGGCTGTGGCTGGTCGACCGCACCCGGGCAGGGGCACAGGTGTCCTACGCAACCGGTGGCCGCCGGCGATCGGTCGAGGTGCCCGGCCTGACCGGCGCCGACGTGCGCCAGTTCCTGGTCTCCCGCGACGGCACCCGCCTGGTCGCGGTGGTGCGGGGCGCCGACGGCGACAGCATCGTGGTGAGCCGGATCCGCTCCGACGACCAGGGCCGGGTGCTGGACACCACCCCGGTGGTGACGGTGCGGGAGTCCGCCGTCGGCACGATGAAGATCCACGACATCGGCTGGCACACGCCGACGACGGTCGTGGTGCTCCATCAGCTGGGCGACACCGCCCAGATCCGGACCGTGTCGCTCGACGGCGCCACGTTCGGCCACCCCGAGCTGTCGGTGACCATCGGAGCGCGGGTCACCGGCCTGGTGAGCTCGCCGGTCGTCGGCGACCCGATCTGGGCGCTGGGCGGACAACAGTTGTTCGGACTCACCGGCGAGGCACGTGACACCACCCTCCCCGCCGCCCTCGACTCGCTCTCCTACGTCGGCTGAGCCGCTCCTCCACAGGCGGGGTGCGAGAGGGTTGTGGTGAGCTCGCAGCGCCCGGTGCGATGGGGGCGTGTCCCCCACCACCCTGCGCGATGCGGCCGCCGACCTGATCCTCGGCGCCCGCTGCGTCGGGTGCGACCGGCCGGGGCGACTGCTCTGTCCGGGGTGTGCGGCTGCCCTGCCGTCCGCCGCCCGCGTCGTGTGGCCCACGCCCACCCCGACCGGGCTGGCGCCCCCCTTCGCCGCAGGGGAGTACGCCGACCTCGTCCGCGCCCTCGTGATCGGGCTCAAGGAGCGCCGGCTCCTGGGCCTGACCCGCCCACTCGGCACGCTGCTCGCGCAGGCGGCGCGTGCGGCACTCCACGGCGTGCCCGCGGGTGACGCGGTCGTCCTCGTCCCTGTGCCGTCGCGCCCCGCGAGCGTGCGTCAGCGTGGCTTCGACTCCACCGCGGCGGTGACCCGCCAGGCCGCCCGCGTGCTGCGCGCGCACGGCTCCGACGTCACGACCGCACGCCTGCTGCGCACCCGCCCGGGTGTCGTCGACCAGGCCGGGCTGGACGCCGCCGCCCGCGCCGCCAACCTGGCCGGCTCGATCACCTGCCCGGCCGCCGGGCTGGCCCGGCTGGCCCGGCGCCGCCCCCGCGCGCAGGTCATCGTCTGCGACGACGTGATCACCACGGGCGCCACCGCCCGCGAGGCCCAGCGTGCGCTCGAGGCCGTCGGGCTGACCGTCCGCGCCGTCGCCTGCGTGGCAGCGACGGCCAGGAAGTCCGCCCGCTGAGCAATCCGCCCCGCAGCCTTGGACTAGACCGGAGGGGGGTCTAACGTCTCTGTATGGAGTCCGTCCGGGTCCGTGGTTGCGTCGCTCAGGCGTCCGGGTCCCGGGCGCGCAGGTGGCTAGCCGATGCCAGTCGCAGGCGAAACGGTCCACGTAAGTCCTCCTCGGTCTCACCGAGTGGACGATCACGGTGCGGCTTAGACGTAAGCCCTGCCTCGGCCCCGTCGTCAGATACGGCGGGTGCGCGGGAGAAGGCCGGTAGTGGCAAGAAGCTGCGGAAGCCTCAGCAGGCGATTGTGGGGTCGAAGACCAGGTCGGCCGGACGGACTCCGCTCAGCTCCTCTCGACCGACGGTGTCGATGTCCGGGCCAGCGCCGGACGCTCCCGCCCCTTAGACGTGGGCGAACTTCGCCCATGAGGTAACCCCAACCCCGATGCAACGGGAGGTTCACATGGAAGTGGTCGTCACGGGCCGCAACTGCGAGATCTCGGATCGCTATCGCAGCCACGTCGCGGAGAAGCTCGGTCGCCTCGAGAAGCATGACCATCGGATCATGCGCGTGCACGTCGAGGTGGACTGTGAACCGAATCCGCGTCAGCACGACTACGGGGTCCACGTCGAGCTGACCGCCTTCTCCAAGGGCCCGGTGATCCGAGCTGAAGCGGCCGCCGAGGACAAGATGGCGGCGCTCGATCTCGCCCTCGACAAGATGGCCGCCCAGATGCGGCGTGCCGCCGACCGCCGTCGCGTCCACCGGGGCCGGCACGCACCCGTCTCCGTGGCGCAGGCTCTCGCCGGCGTACCCGTCGACGGGACCGGCGCCGCCACGACCACCGCCGTGGAGGCCGAGGACGAGAGCCCGGAACGCAAGGTCGGACCGATCTCGGTGATGGGCGACGGTCCGCTGGTGGTGCGCGAGAAGGTGCACCCGGCGAGTCCGATGACGCTCGACCAGGCGCTCTACGAGATGGAGCTGGTGGGCCACGACTTCTACCTCTTCGTGGACAAGGACTCCGAGCGCCCGTCGGTGGTCTACCGCCGACGCGGGTACGACTACGGCGTGATCGCGCTCGATCTCGGCGACGCCTCCTAGGAGGGGTACGCCGGCCCGGCGCCCGTCCCGAAGCAGTCTGTCCCACGGGTGCCGGTCACGGCGGGCGGCGGCCTCGTGCCGCCGCCCGCCGGCCCAGCCCGGCCGTCCATCGACCGCGACGGCTGACACGAGCGGGGGAGCAGGGGTGGCCCATCCGGGCCACCCCTGCTGTGCGATGGATGATCCGCCGGTGCGCCGCACACCACCCGAACGTGTCATGATGCCGCTGTGTCGTTGAAGACGGTCGATCCCGAACCCATCCGAGTCCTGGTGGTCGACGACCAGGAGCTGTTCCGCAAGGGACTGACCATGCTCCTCGGCGTCGAGCCCGGACTGGAGGTGGTCGGCGAGGCCGGCGACGGCGATGAGGGCAGCGAGATCGCCGCCCAGGTCGCCCCCGACGTCGTGCTGCTCGACATCCGGATGCCCAAGCGCACCGGCCTCGAGGCCTGCACCCAGATCAAGCAGGCTGTGCCGTCGGCCAAGATCATCATGCTGACGGTCTCCGACGAGGAGTCCGACCTCTACGAGGCGGTCAAGAGCGGCGCATCGGGCTACCTGCTCAAGGACTCCTCGATCGAGGAGGTCGCGCAGGCGGTCCGCGTGGTCGCCGACGGTCAGTCGCTGATCAGCCCGTCGATGGCGGTGAAGCTGATCGACGAGTTCAAGCAGATGTCGCGGCCCGAGCGTGAGCACGTGCCGGGCCTGCGGCTCACCGAGCGCGAGCTCGAGGTCCTGCGGCTGGTCGCCCGCGGACTCAACAACCGCGAGATCGCCAAGCAGCTGTTCATCTCCGAGAACACCGTCAAGAACCACGTGCGCAACATCTTGGAGAAGCTCCAGCTCCACTCGCGCATGGAGGCCGTGATGTACGCGGTCAAGGAGAAGCTGCTCGACCTGCCCTGACGGGCTCGGTACACGGACCGGCTCCGCAGTGCCAGGGCTGTCGGCGGGTCCGTCTAGATTGACCGCCGTGCCCGTGCAGTCGCTCTCCCTGGCCCAGGCGCGCCGCATCGCGCTGGCCGCCCAGGGGTTCGCCGACCGACCCCACGAGGTGCCCACGATGCGCACCTTCCAGCGCACGCTGGAGCGCACCGGCGTGCTCCAGGTGGACAGCGTCAACGTGCTCCAGCGCGCCCACTACATGCCGCTCTACTCCCGGATGGGCCCCTACGACGTCGGACTGCTGCACCGCGCGGCCGAGAAGCACCCGCGGCGCGTGGTGGAGTACTGGGCGCACGTGCAGGCCTTCATGCCGGTGGAGCTGTGGCCCTCCATGCGCCACCGCATGGACCACTACCGCGAGCGGCAGTTCAAGTGGTGGAAGGAGGTCCCGACCGACCTGCACGACGGCCTGCTGGCCGAGATCCGCGACCGTGGGGCGCTGACGGCCCGAGACCTCGACACCGGCGCGCCGCGCACCAAGGAGCACTGGGGCTGGAACTGGTCCCAGGCGCGGATCGCGCTCGACTTCCTCTACATGACCGGCGAGGTCGCCATCGCGGGGCGCAACGGCCAGTTCGAGGTGCGCTACGACCTGCCCGAGCGGGTGATCCCCCGGGAGGTCCTGGAGCAGCCCACTCCTGCCAAGGCCCAGGCGCAGCTCGAGCTGGTGCGGCGGGCGATCCGCTCGCACGGCGTCGGGACGGCCCGTGACCTGGCCGACTACTACCGCATGCCCGTGGCCGACACGACCGCCGCCCTGCGCACCCTCGTGGAGTCCGGGGAGGTCGAGCCGGTCACGGTGGAGGGATGGCGCCGGCCGGCGTACCTCCATGCGCAGGCGCGGCTGCCGCGGCGGATCACCGCCCGGGCGCTGCTCAGCCCGTTCGACCCGGTCGTGTGGGAGCGAGCGCGCGCCGAGGCGCTCTTCGACTTCTCCTACCGCATCGAGATCTACACCCCGGCCCACAAGCGGGTGCACGGCTACTACGTGCTGCCGTTCCTGCTCGGGGAGCGGATCGTCGCCCGGGTCGATCTCAAGGCGGACCGGAAGGCCTCGGTGCTGGTGGTCAAGGGCGCCTATTCCGAGCCGGCGGCGCCACCGGAGACCGCCGAGGAGCTGGTCGCCGAGCTGCGCCGGCTGGCCGGCTGGCTCGGGTTGACGGACATCGCCGTGGAGCCGCGTGGCGACCTCGCGGCGGAAGTGTTGCGCTTCGCCAAGTAGAGTGGCGGCGCTCATCCTTATTTGCTCTAGGAGTCGGATTTCGTGGCCATTCTCGACAAGCTTCTCCGCATCGGCGAGGGCAAGATCCTGCGCCAGCTCGAAGCGATCGCGAAGGCGGTCAACGCCATCGAGGACGACTTCGTCACGATGACCGATGACGAGCTGCGCGGCATGACCGCGGAGTTCAAGGAGCGGCTGGCCAAGGGTGAGACGCTCGACGACCTCATGCCGGAGGCCTTCGCGACCGTTCGCGAGGCCGCCAAGCGCGTGATCGGCCAGCGGCACTACGACGTCCAGATCATGGGCGGCGCGGCGCTCCACCTCGGCAACATCGCCGAGATGAAGACCGGTGAGGGCAAGACCCTGGTCGCCACGCTGCCGTCCTACCTCAACGCCCTGGAGGGCAAGGGCGTCCACGTCGTCACCGTCAACGACTACCTGGCGAAGTACCACGCCGAGTGGATGGGCCGCATCCACCACTTCCTCGGCCTCACGACCGGCGTGATCCTGCCGCAGATGAGCCCGGCCGAGCGCCGCGAGGCCTACAACTGCGACATCACCTACGCCACCAACAACGAGCTCGGCTTCGACTACCTGCGCGACAACATGGCCGCCTCCATCGAGGACTGCGTGCAGCGCGGCCACAACTTCGCCGTCGTCGACGAGGTCGACTCGATCCTCATCGACGAGGCCCGCACCCCGCTCATCATCAGCGGCCCCACCGAGGACGACGTCCAGTGGTACGCCGAGTTCGCCAAGATCGCGGCGCGGATGGAGCGCGACGTCGACTACGAGGTCGACGAGAAGAAGCGCACCATCTCGGTGCTCGAGCCCGGCATCACCAAGGTCGAGGACCACCTGGGCATCGACAACCTCTACGACGCGGTCAACACGCCGCTGATCTCCTTCATGAACAACTCCATCAAGGCTCGTGAGCTGTTCCGCCGGGACAAGGAGTACGTCGTCGCCGACGGCGAGGTGCTCATCGTCGACGAGCACACCGGCCGCATCCTGTCGGGTCGCCGCTACAACGACGGCCTGCACCAGGCCATCGAGGCCAAGGAGGGCGTGACCGTCCGCGAGGAGTACCAGACCCTCGCCACCGTGACGCTGCAGAACTACTTCCGCCTCTACGACAAGCTCTCCGGCATGACCGGCACGGCCATGACCGAGGCCTCGGAGTTCGACAAGATCTACAACCTCGGCGTCGTCCCGATCCCGACCAACCGGCCGATGGCGCGCATCGACCAGCCCGACCTGGTCTACCGCACCGAGGAGGCCAAGTACGCCGCGGTCGTGGAGGACATCGCCGAGCGCCACGAGAAGGGCCAGCCGATCCTGGTCGGCACGGTCAGCGTCGAGAAGTCGGAATACCTCTCCGGGCTGCTCAAGAAGCGCGGCATCCCGCACACGGTCCTCAACGCCAAGGTGCACGCCGACGAGGCGAAGGTCGTCGCGCTGGCCGGTCACAAGGGCGCCGTGACGGTCGCGACCAACATGGCCGGTCGAGGCACCGACATCATGCTCGGTGGCTCGGTCGAGTTCCTGGCCGACCAGGAGCTGCGCAAGCAGGGCCTGGAGCCCACCGGCGAGACCGCTGACGCGTACGACGCCGCGTGGCCGGCCACCCTCGAGCGGATCAAGGAGCAGGTCAAGACCGAGCACGACGAGGTCGCCAAGCTCGGCGGCCTCTACGTCATCGGCACCGAGCGGCACGAGTCGCGCCGCATCGACAACCAGCTGCGCGGCCGCTCCGGTCGTCAGGGCGACCCGGGCGAGTCCCGGTTCTACCTCTCGCTCGAGGACGAGCTGATGCGGCTGTTCAAGGCCGACTGGGTCGACCGCGTCCTCCAGGTGCTGCGGGTGCCCGACGACGTGCCGATCGAGGCCAAGCGGGTCACCGGCGCGATCGCCAACGCCCAGGGCCAGGTCGAGTCGCAGAACTTCGAGTCCCGCAAGAACGTCCTCAAGTACGACGACGTCATGGACCGCCAGCGCAAGGTCATCTACGCCGAGCGCCGGCGGGTGCTCGAGGGTGCCGACCTGCAGGAGCAGATCCGTGGCTTCATCGACGACGTCGTCGAGGGCATCGTCCTCGGTGCGCGGCAGGACCCGGCCGAGGACTGGCAGCTCGACCAGCTCCAGACCACCCTGAAGCAGCTGTGGCCGGTCTCGGTCGACCTGCACAAGCTCGCCGACGACGCGGGCGGCTCGGACCACCTCGACGCCCAGGACGTGATCAAGGCCCTCAAGGCCGACGCGCACGCCGCCTACGACCGTCGCGAGGAGGAGGTCGGTGAGGAGGTGATGCGCGAGCTCGAGCGTCGCGTCATCCTCTCCGTGCTCGACCGCAAGTGGCGCGAGCACCTCTACGAGATGGACTACCTGCGCGAGGGCATCTACCTGCGCGCCTACTCCCAGCGCGACCCGCTGGTCGAGTACCAGCGCGAGGGCTTCGACATGTTCACCGCGATGATGGACGGCATCAAGGAGGAGGCCGTCGGGTTCCTGTTCAACCTCGAGGTCCAGGTGGCGAGCGACGACGAGGAGGACGAGGCCGAGGAGGCGGCGGCAGCGCAGTTCCACTACCACGCCGACGGGTCGCGCCACGCGGGTCCGGTGCACCCGGGCGCCTTCGCCGAGCCGCCCCGGGCTCCCGCTGCCGTCCCGGCCGCTGCGCCCGCAGCTCCGGCACCGAAGATCCTCGCCAAGGGCCTGACTGCCCCGAAGCGGCCGACCAACCTGGCCTACTCCGCTCCGGACGAGACCGGCGGCGAGGTCGTCCAGGCGGCCAGCACCACGGTCACCAACGCCGACGACCCTTACGCGAGTGTCGGGCGCAACGAGCAGTGCCCGTGCGGCTCGGGCAAGAAGTTCAAGCAGTGCCACGGCCGGCCGGGCGGGCCGACGGGGCTGAAGACCGGCGCCACCGGCTGACGCCGCTCCTTCAGGCGAACTCGAGCGCCGTGCAGACCCATCGGTCGGCACGGCGCTCGAAGCGTGCGGCGACCGCGCGCGAGCGGCGGCCGTAGCGGATGTGGATCCCGGCCTCCACCGCCTCGGCGCTGACGAAGCAGGCGCGCAGGCCGACCACCTTGGGGCGCACCGGCTGGACCCGGCCGGCTCCGGGGGTGTGGCCACCTGCCCGGGCCACCAGCTGCGCCCGACGGGCGATGTCCTCGTAGACCGCTGCGTCGGTCCAGCGCAGCAGCTGGGTGACCGGACGGTCACCACCCACGATCTCCACGGCGGCCTGCGCGAACGCCGCCGCCCAGGACTCGAGCTCGCGCCGCCGGCGACGGTCGATCGGCACCACGTCGCCGTGGGCCGGCCCGTGCGCCGCCTGCTCCAGGCGTGGTCGGGGCGGGTCCTGGCGAGGCTGCAGGTCGAGTGCGAGGGTGCCCTGCACCGCCGCCGTCGGTGCCGACGTGGGCAGCGACGTGGGCAGCGACCTGGCCAGCGACCTGGGCAGCGACCTGGGCGGCGCGGGGGGTGCCGGCGGTGGGGACGGTGTCGGGGTCCGCGTCGGCTCGGCTCGTTGCCCGCGGGCGAACGGGACGATGTGGTCGGTCATGTCTCCTCCTGGTCGAGTCTCGGCACGTCGGTTGGGTGGTGTGGGCACGTCACGTCGGGGCCTGTCAGCCCGAGCCCGGCTGTGGCAGCCGCAGCCGCTGGCCGGGCTCGATGAGGTCGGGGTCGGGTCCGATGACCGCCCGGTTGACGGCGTGCAGGAGACGGACCGTCGCGGCGACCTCGGCATCGCTCACCCCGGCCGGAAGGAGCTGCTGCGCGATGCCCCACAGGGTGTCGCCGGGGGAGACGGTGGAGGACGCGGGCACGTGCGGGATGCGCATGGGGCTGTCGACGGGGCGGCTGTCGACGGGGCGGCTGGGGAACGGCAGGCCGGCCAGCACGGCGTCCGCGTGGCGGTCGCCGGCAGGCAGCACGTGCACCGGGCTGGGCGTGGCCCCCGCCGGCGTCATCGCGCCGGCGAGCGTGACGCCGCACGCCAGCAGGATCACCCGGCGCCAGGCGGCCGGCACAAGCCGACGAGTGCCACGGGCGGCACCGGCGGCGCCCTCCAGCACCACGGACGTCGTGGCCAGCCAGGCCCACGCGGTGCAGGCGAGCAGGGCGAGCGCGCACGCCGCGACGAGCCGGTCCTCGAAGGTCGGTGTCGGCGTCACGAGCAGGGGGAGAAGCGCGTGAGCGAGTGCGAGCGCGGCGCAGGTGGTCGCGGTCCAGACGAGCAGGCAGCGGAGGTGTCGTAGCATGCGATCTCCCGAGGAACCATGCGTTTGCGTGCGTTTAGCTAGAGAAACCCCCGAGTGCCCCCGGTGTCAACGGTGCGCCGGACCGGCTGTGGAGAACCCGACGAAGTCCTGGCAGGCTCCGGCCATGACCTGGGAGGAGCAGCTCTTCGCGCTTTTCGACGATCTGGAGGCGCAGGCGGAGAGTGCCTTCCTCCTCGAGCGCGAGGCGGAGCTGGCGGACCGCGCCCGCGCTGAGTACGCCGCCGTCACCCTGGCCTCGCGGCTGATGGCCTCGGTGGGCTCCGAGGTGGTGCTCGCGGTCGAGGGCGTGGGCCGGGTCGGCGGGCTCCTGGAGCGGGTGGCGAACGGGTGGTGCCTGCTGCGCGGAGCGGATCAGGACTGGATCGTGGCGCTGGGGGCGGTCGGCACGGTGAGCGGGTCGTCGGGGCGATCGGTGCCCGAGGTCGCCTGGTCAGCCGTCACGCGGCTCGGGCTCGGCTCGGCACTGCGCCGCCTCGGTGAGGCGGGGAGCGGGTGCGTGTTCCGGCTCCGGGACGGCAGCCGCGTGGACGGCGTCGTAGGCAGGGTCGGGAAGGACTTCGCCGAGGTGGTGACGGGAGAGGACACCCGGACCGTGCTGGTCGCCTTCGCCGCGCTCGGCGCCGTGCAGAGCCGCGAGTGACCTGGCGCGCCCGGAGCGGCGAGGGACCGCCCGCAGCCGGCTGGTCAGCCGGCTCCGCACCCGGGGCCGGTCAGGTGGCGTCGGGGTCGTAGGGCGGGTGCTCGCCGGGGCGGAGGGTGAGGACGGGGGCCGGCTTCGCCGCGGCGCGGGGGCGCTCGGCCTCCTCCTCGGCGAGCGCCTCCTGGATCTGCTTGCGGATGTAGGCGCGCGGGTCGAGGTCGCGCAGCTCGAGGTCGGCGAACTCCGGACCGAGCTCACCGCGGATCTCGTCGCGGGCGGAGTCGGCGAACTGCTTGGCCTTGCGGATGAACTGACCGAGCTGCTTGGCCAGCTCCGGCAGCTTGTCGGGACCGAACACGAGCACACCGACGAAGGCGATGACCGCCAGCTCCGGCAGTCCGATCCCGAACACGTGTCAGAACTTACTGGATGGCGTGAGCCCCAGCTGCATGCCGGCCAGACCGCGGGAGCGGCCCGACAGCGTGCGGGCGACCTCGGTCAGCACCTGGGCGGCCGGCGCCGACGGGTCGGCCTCGACGATCGGCTTGCCGACGTCACCGCCCTCCCGCAGCGAGGTCTCCAGCGGCACCTGGGCGAGCAGCGGCACCGGAGCGCCGAACCGGGCCGACAGCGTGTCGGCCACCCGGCGTCCGCCGCCCGAGCCGAAGATCTCCAGCTTGTGCTCGGGGCCGCAGTGCGGGCAGACGAGGTAGCTCATGTTCTCGACGACGCCGACCACTCGCTGGTGCATCATCTCGGCCATCGTGCCGGCTCGCTCGGCCACCTCGGCGGCCGCCTCCTGCGGGGTGGTGACCACGACGATCTCCGCGTTGGGGAGGTGCTGACCGAGCGAGATCGCGACGTCGCCGGTGCCCGGAGGGAGGTCGAGCAGGAGGACGTCGAGGTCGCCCCAGTAGACGTCGGCCAGCATCTGGACCAGAGCGCGGTCGAGCATCGGACCGCGCCAGGCGACCACCTGGTCGCGCCGCGGCTTGAGCATGCCGATGGAGATGACCGAGACGCCGGAGGCGGTGGGCACGGGCATGATCAGGTCGTCGACCTGGGTCGGGCGCGAGTCCGCCACGCCGAGCATGGCGGGCACGGAGTGGCCGTAGATGTCGGCGTCGACGATGCCGACCTTGAGCCCCTGCTCGGCCATCGCGACCGCGAGGTTGACGGTGACCGAGGACTTGCCGACGCCGCCCTTGCCGCTGGCGATGGCGAAGACCTTGGTCAACGAGCCGGGCTTGGCGAAGGGGATCTCGCGCTGGGCCGCGCCGCCGGTCAGCGACTCGCGCATCGCGCTGCGCTGCTCGGCCGTCATGACGCCCAGCTCCAGGTCGACCGCGGTGACTCCCTCGACGCCGTCGAGGGCGGCGGTGACGTCGCGGTTGATGGTGTCCTTGAGCGGGCAGCCCGCGACCGTGAGGAGCACCTTGGCGTGCACCACACCCGCGTCGTCGATGTCGACCGACTCCACCATCCCGAGGTCGGTGATGGGGCGCTTGATCTCGGGGTCGTTGACCGTCGCGAGGGCAGCGTGGACGCGGTCGAGGAGAGGGGTGGAGCTCATGATTCCCAAGAGTAGTTCGTGAACCGTGGCCAACCGGCGTCGGCGTCCGTGATCTCGCGCATGCCCGCGCGCGGCGGGGCGGGCTCCGTCGGCCTCAGTAGGGCTTGTCCACCGGGCGGCTGAGGTCGTCCTCGTCGTCCTCGGAGCCGCCGCGGCGCTCCTCGAGCTCGCCGAGCAGTGCGCGCAGCTCCGAGCGGATGTAGTCACGGGTGGCGACCTCACCGAGCGTCATCCGCAGGGAGGCGATCTCGCGGGCGAGGAACTCCATGTCCGCGCGCGCCTGGGCGGCGACCTGGCGGTCCTGCGCCGCGATCACCCGGTCGCGGTCCTCCTGGCGGTTCTGCGCGAGGAGGATGAGCGGAGCGGCGTACGACGCCTGGAGGCTGAGCGCGAGGGTGAGGAAGATGAACGGGAACTCGTCGAACTTCACCTCGTCCGGGACGAGCGCGTTCCAGGTCACCCACACGATCACCACGCCGGTCATCCACAGCAGGAACCGTGACGTGCCCATGTAGCGGGCGAACTTCTCGGCGAACGCACCGAACGCGTCGTCGCCGAAGGAGGGCCGCGGGACCAGCTGGCGGCGCCGGTGCTCCTGGGGGGTGTCGAGCCGTCCGGTCGACCGGTCGGCGGCCCGGTCGCGGAACGGGCGTGTCTCAGCCACGGCTCACCGCCCGGTCGCGCCAGTTCTCCGGCAGCAGGTGGTCGAGCAGGTCGTCGACGGTCACCGCGCCGAGGAGGTGACCGTCCTCGTCGACGACGGGCGCGGCGACCAGGTTGTACGTCGCCAGGTGGGCCGCGACCTCGTCGAGAGTGCTCTCCGCCTTGAGGGTCTCCATGGTCGCGTCCACCGCGCCGGCCACCAGCGAGGAGGGTGGCTCGCGCAGCAGCCGCTGGATGTGGGCGACGCCGAGGAACCGGCCGGTGGGCGTCTCCAGCGGAGGCCGGCACACGTAGACCACCGCGGCCTGCGCCGGGGTGAGCTCGGGGTTGCGCACGTGCGCGAGCGCGTCGGCCACCGTCGCGTCCGGGCCGAGGATGACCGGCTCGGGCGTCATCATGGCGCCGGCCGTGTTCTCGGCGTACGACATCAGCCGCCGCACGTCCTCGGCCTCCTCCGGCTCCATCAGCTCCAGCAGCGCGGCGGCCGTCTCGGGTGGCAGGTCGGCGATCAGGTCGGCGGCATCCTCGGGCGACATCACCTCGAGCACGTCGGCCGCACGCTCGGAGTCGAGCTCGGCGAGGATCTCGACCTGGTCGTCCTCGGGGAGCTCCTCGAGCACCTCGGCCAGCCGCTCGTCGTCGAGCCCGGCGACGACCTGCCGCCGCCGCTCGTGGGGCAGGTCGTGGATCATCGTGGCCGCGTCCGCCGGGCGCATGTCGCCGATCGCCTGGAGCAGGTGCGTGGCGCCCTGGGTGGGGGAGCGTCGGGCCAGGCCCTCGACGTCACGCCACTCCAGGATGTGGGTCTGGCCGCGGCGACGCAGCCCCTTGCCCGGCTCCTGCACCGCCACCCGGGACAGCACCCAGTCGCGGTTGCGGGCCTGCTCCATCGCCACGTCGTAGACGGTGCCGGACACGCCGATGCTCGGGATGCTCACCTGGCGGTCGAGCATCTGACCGATCACCAGCGTCTCGGTCGAGCGCTGCTCGAAGCGACGCATGTTGAGCAGCCCGGTGGTGTAGACGTGACCGCTGTCGACGCCGGTCACCCGCGTCATCGGCACGAAGATGCGGCGTCGGCCGAACACCTCGGCCACCAGCCCCAGCACACGGGGCTGGCTGCCCTCGGAGCGGATCGTCACGACGACGTCGCGGACCTTGCCGACCTGGTCGCCCTGCGGGTCGAAGATCGGCAGCCCGACCAAGCGGGCGGCGTAGACACGGACAGGGGTCGAGCTCACTGTCTACCCTCCCTTTCGCTCGCAGCGCACCCGTGGAC
>JAPSKJ010000355.1 GCA_031177735.1 Nocardioides sp. | reverse complement strand
GCGGCGCCGACACCGGAGTGGATGCAGAAGCGCCTGCAGCAGGCCGGGATGCGTTCGATCTCGCTCGGCGTCGACATCACCAACTACGTCATGCTCGAGTACGGCCAGCCCATCCACGGCTACGACGCCGACAAGGTGCAGGGTGCGCTGCGGGTGCGCCGTGCGCTCGAGGGCGAGAAGCTCACCACTCTCGACGACACCGTGCGCGAGCTGTCCACCGAGGACCTGGTGATCGTCGACGACTCGGGTCCGATCGGGCTGGCCGGCGTGATGGGCGGCGCGAGCACCGAGATGTCGGAGACCACCACCCGGGTGCTGATCGAGGCCGCGCACTGGGACCCCACCTCGATGTTCCGCACCGGCAGGCGGCACAAGCTCTCCAGCGAGGCCGGCAAGCGCAACGAGCGCGGCGTCGACCCGCTCCTGCCCGGGGTCGCCGCCGACCGCGTCGTGGAGCTGCTGTGCGAGCTCGGCGGTGCGACGCCCGAGCCGGGCTTCACCCTCGTCGGCGAGCCCCCGGCGCAGCCCACCATCACCATCGCCACCGACCTGCCGGCCCGGCTCAGCGGGATCCCGATCACCGCTGAGACCACGGTGCAGCACCTCGCCGCCATCGGCGCCGAGGTCGTCGACGCCGGGGAGGGACGGGTCAGCGTCACGCCGCCGAGCTGGCGCCCCGACATCACCGAGCCCTACGACCTGGTCGAGGAGGTCGTCCGGGTCGTCGGCTACGACCAGGTGCCCAGCGAGCTGCCCCGCCGTGCCACGGGCCGGGGCCTCACCCGCACCCAGCGGCTGCGCCGCCGGGTCGGCCGCACTCTCGCGGGTGCCGGGTGCGTGGAGGTCGTCAGCTTCCCCTTCGTGGGCGAGTCGGCCTTCGACGCGCTCGGGCTCGCCGACGACGACCCGCGCAGGAACACCGTGGGCCTGGCCAACCCCCTCTCCAGTGAGGAGCCGGCGTACACCACGACGCTGCTGCCGGGGCTGCTGAAGGCCGCGGGGCGCAACGTCGGCCGCGGCGCCCCCGGGGTCGCGCTCTTCGAGACCGGCACCGTCGCCTTCCCGACCGGCGAGCACACGCCCATCCTCGGCGTCGACCGACGCCCCACCGACGAGGAGCTCGACCAGCTGCTCCGCGCACTGCCGCGGCAGCCACAGCACCTCGCTGTCGTGCTCGGAGGCGAGCGGGAGCGCGGCGGCTGGTGGGGACCGGGCAGCCAGGCCGGCTGGGCCGACGCCCTCTCCGTGGTGCGCCGGCTGGGCGAGGAGCTCGGCGTGCGCGTCGAGACCGCGGCCGCCGCCCAGATGCCGTGGCACCCCGGGCGGTGCGCGGCGGTGAGCGTGGCCGGCAGCGTGATCGGCCACGCCGGGGAGCTGCACCCCTCGGTGTGCCAGGCCTTCGGCCTGCCCCCGCGCAGCGCCGCGGTCGAGGTCGACCTCGACGCGCTCATGGCGGCTGCGCCGGAAGTCGTGGCCGGCCCGACCTTCTCCACCTACCCGGTGGCGAAGGAGGACGTGGCGCTGCTCGTCGACGCCTCCACCACGGTCAAGCAGGTCGAGGACGCGCTGCGCGAGGGGGCGGGCGAGCTGCTGGAGTCGGTGCGTCTCTTCGACGTGTACGCCGGTGACCAGATCGAGCCGGGCAAGAAGTCGCTCGCGTTCGCACTGCGGTTCCGGGCGCCCGACCGCACGCTCAGCGAGGGCGAGTCCGGAGCGCTGCGCGACGCTGCGGTGGCCCGTGCGGCCGAGGTGGTGGGGGCGGTCCAACGCTGACCTCGCCAGCGGCGCGAGGATGGCGTGGCGGAAAATAGCGGACGACACCTGTCCGCGGCCGCTGCCATGCTCGCTGCATGGCAGAGATGATCCGAGCCGATGGGCTCACCAAGCGCTACAAAGACGTGGAGGCGCTGAGGGGCCTCGATCTGTCGGTTCCGGAGGGCAGGGTGCTCGCGCTCCTGGGGCCCAACGGAGCCGGGAAGACGACGGCGGTCCGCGTGCTCACGACGCTGCTGCGTCCCGACGCAGGCTCGGCCGAGGTGGCGGGGTGCGACGTCCTCACCGACCCGGTCGGCGTGCGCTCGCGGATCGGGCTCTCGGGGCAGTACGCCGCGGTCGACGAGCACCTGACCGGCTTCGAGAACCTCGTGATGGTCGGCCGGCTCTACCACCTCGGCAAGGCCCGCTCGCGGCAGCGGGCGCGCGACCTGCTGGACCGTTTCGACCTCGCCGATGCGGCCGACCGCCCGGCGAAGACCTACTCGGGCGGGATGCGCCGCCGCCTCGACCTCGCCGGCGCGCTGGTCGCCGAGCCGCCGGTGCTGGTCCTCGACGAGCCGACCACCGGCCTGGACCCGCGCAGCCGCGTGCAGATGTGGGAGGTCATCCGTGAGCTGGTCGCGGGCGGCTCCACGCTGCTGCTCACCACGCAGTACCTCGAGGAGGCCGACCGGCTCGCCGACGAGATCCTGGTCATCGACCACGGTCGTGCCATCGCGCAGGGCACCGCGGACGAGCTCAAGGCTCGCACCGGCGGCGAGCGGGTCGAGGTCGTGCTCGCCGACGCCGAGGACCGCGACGCCGCGCGCCGCGTGCTCGGCGAGGTCGCGGTCGACGAGGTCCGGGTCGGCGACAACGGCCGGGAGCTCACCGCCGCGGTGACCGGGGGAGCGGGGGACCTGCTCCGGGCGCTCCAGGGGTTCGAGCGGGAGGCGGTGACCGTGCTCGACGTCGGGCTGCGCCGCCCGACGCTGGACGACGTCTTCCTGAGCCTGACCGGGCATGCCGCCGAGGACCGCCCACCGGGTGGCCCCGGCGGCGCTGGCAGCACCGACGAGACCGACACCGACATGGAGGTGGCTCGATGAATGCGGTGGCACAGGCGGCGAGTGACGGCTGGGTGGTCGCCCAGCGCAACCTGATCAAGATCAAGCGGGTGCCCGAGGTGCTCGTGTTCGTGCTGATCAGCCCGATCATGTTCGTGCTGCTCTTCGCGTTCGTCTTCGCCGGCGCGATCGACCCCGGTGGGAGCGTCAACTACAAGGAGTGGCTGATCGCCGGCATCTTCGCCCAGACGGTCGTCTTCGGGGCGACCTTCACCGGCGCCGGTCTCGCCGAGGACATGCAGAAGGGCATCATCGACCGGTTCCGCTCGCTGCCGATGTCGCGGTCGG
>JAPSKJ010000354.1 GCA_031177735.1 Nocardioides sp. | reverse complement strand
GGCGAGCTGCCGGACGACCCCGCCGCGGCCGAGGCCTACGCCCGCGAGCACCCCGATCGCCAAGAGGTGCGGATCGTCGCGGGCGTGACCCGTGCCGGGGCGACGTACTGTGCCCTTCGACTGCGTGCCCACGACGACGACCAGTCGGTGGTCGGCGGGGCCGACCTGGTGCCCGCGCTGCTGGAACTGCTGCTCGCCACCCTCGAGGACGAGCCTGAAGGAGGAGTCGGTTGAGCGACTTGTTTGAGGACGACCCGCGCGACACGCCGCCCGCCCGCGGCACGTCGGGCCGCACCCGTGCCCTGGTCATCACCGGCGCCGTGCTCGTCGTGCTCTTCTTCGGGCTCACGACCTTCGCCGGCGTCTACACCGACAAGCTCTGGTACGACGTCGTGGGCTACACCAGCGTCTTCACCACGCTGTTCTGGACCCGCACCGTGCTCTTCCTGGTCTTCGGGCTGGTGATGGCGGCGCTGATCGCGGTCAACACCGTGGTCGCCTACCGCACCCGGCCGTTCCTCCACTTCGCGCTGAGCGGCCCCGACCAGAGCGGGCTCGACCGCTACCGCGACGCGGTCACCCCGATCCGCACCTGGCTGGTCGTGGGCGTGGCGCTCATCGCCGGCGTCTTCGCCGGCACGTCCGCCTCCGGGCGCTGGCGCACCTACATGCTGTGGCGCAACGGTGGGGAGTTCGGGCAGGAGGACGCCCACTTCGGGCGCGACGTGGGCTTCTTCGTCTTCGAGCTGCCCTGGCTGCACTTCCTCGTCGACTTCGTCATGACCGCCACCGTGGTGGCGCTGCTGGTCGCCGCGATCGTGCACTACCTCTACGGCGGCATCCGGCTCCAGGGCGGTGGCGACCGGCTCACCGGTGCCGCGCAGGTGCAGCTGTCGGTGCTGCTGGGGGTCTTCGTGCTGGCCAAGGCCGCCGACTACTGGCTCGACCGCTACGACCTGGTGCACGGCACGTCGGCGCTGATGACCGGCATCGGCTACACCGACGACCACGCGGTGCTGCCGGCCAAGAGCATCCTGACCGGCATCGCCCTGATCTGCGCGGTGCTGTTCCTGGTCAACATCTGGCGGCGCACCTGGCTGCTGCCGTCGGTGGGCCTGGCGCTGCTGATGGTCTCGGCGATCCTGCTCGGCCTGATCTGGCCCGCGATCGTGCAGGGCGTCCAGGTGCGCCCCTCGCCCGCGGAGAAGGAGGGCCCCTACCTGGAGCGCCACATCGCGGCGACCCGGGAGGCCTACGCCATCGACGAGGACCACGTCGAGGTGCAGAACTACACCGTGCCGGCGCGCGCGGAGGCCGCCGACGCGGCCGCGCTGGACGCCCAGACGGCGTCCGTGCCGCTGGTCGACCCCAAGCTGGTCCACCAGCTGTTCGAGGAGAGCCAGCAGGCCCGGGCCTACTACGCCGTCGCGGACGTCCTCGACGTCGACCGCTACGTGGTCGGCGGGCAGGAGCGTGCGCTGGTGATGGGCGTGCGCGAGCTGGACCAGAGCGGCATCAACGCCAGCGACCAGAACTGGACCAACCTGCACACCGTCTACACCCACGGCAACGGCGTCATCGCCGCCTACGCCAACCACCGCGGCCTCGACAACGCCACCGAGAGCCAGGACATCCAGTGGGCCGAGGGCATCCAGGCCAACGAGGACGACCTGGTCACCGAGGGTCCGGGCGAGTTCGAGGACCGGGTCTACTTCGGCGAGAACTCCCCGGAGTACTCCGTGGTGGGCCGGCCCGAGGGTGCCGAGCCCGTCGAGCTCGACCTGCCCGACCGCGGTGCGGCCGCGGAGGGCGAGGGCAGCGACGAGCGGACGGAGTACGACGGCGAGGGCGGTGTCTCGGTCGGCTCGACCTTCCGGCAGCTGCTGTTCGCCATCAAGTTCGGCTCGATGAACTTCCTGCTCTCCGAGCGGGTCACCGAGGCCAGCGAGGTGCTCTACGACCGCACCCCGCGCGAGCGGGTCGAGAAGGTCGCGCCCTGGCTGACGCTGGACGACGACGCCTATCCCGTGATCGTCGAGGGCCGGATCAAGTGGGTCCTCGACGGCTACACCACCACCGACCGCTACCCGAGCTCGAAGCGCGAGTCGTTCGAGACGATGACCGACGACTCGCTGCAGCAGCAGACCGCTCTGCGCACCCTGCCCACCGACGAGATCAACTACATCCGCAACGCGGTGAAGGCGACCGTCGACGCCTACGACGGCACCGTCACGCTGTACGAGTGGGACGAGGAGGACCCCATCCTCAAGGCGTGGAAGTCCGCCTTCCCCGACACGGTCGAGCCGCGCGAGGAGATCCCGGCCGAATTGCTCGCACACCTGCGCTACCCCGAGGACATGTTCAAGGCGCAGCGCTACCAGCTGGCCCGCTACCACGTCACCGACGTGGGCGACTTCCTGCAGGGCAGCGACCGCTGGGACGTCCCGGAGGACCCGGCTTCGCAGGGCCACAAGCAGCCGCCGTACCGGACCTTCATGGACCCGACCGCGACGGCCGGGTCGGCGGAGGCAGAGGCACAGACCCAGGAGATCTGGTCGCTGACCTCCACCTTCGTGCCCTACCAGCGCAACAACCTGGCGGCGGTGATGAGCGTCAACTCCGACGCCACCTCGCCGGAGTACGGCACCATCCGGGTGCTCGAGCGGCCCGACGAGCAGACCCAGGGCCCAGGACAGGTCTTCAACGAGTTCAAGACCAACGCGGTCATCGCCGACGCGGTCGCCGACTTCAGCCGCAGCGGCTCGACGCCGTTCTACGGCAACCTGCTCACCATCCCGACCTCCGACGACGGGCTGATGTACATCCAGCCGGTCTACGCCCAGCAGACCGGTGCGACCGCGTCGTACCCCGTGCTGGCCTACGTGCTGGTCTCCTACGACGGCCAGGTGGGCTTCGGCCGGACGCTGCAGACGGCCATCGAGAGCGCCCTGACCGCGGCTCCCGGTGACAGCGGCACCGACGGCGGCGACTCGGAGCCCACCGAGCCGGCCGAGCCGACCCCGTCCCCGACGGGGGAGCCGACCGCTGAGCCCACGGGTGAGCCGACCGCGGAGCCCACCGGGCAGCCGGGCGGCGAGGGCAGCTCCGAGCAGCGGGTGGCGCGGCTGCTCAGTGAGGCGCAGGCGCTCTTCGACCAGGCCGACGAGGCGGGCCA
>JAPSKJ010000353.1 GCA_031177735.1 Nocardioides sp. | reverse complement strand
CGGTGGACAGCTCACCGCCCGGCGGCCGCCTCCTCCACGCGCGAGGCCAGCAGCTCGGCCAGGTGCATCGTCGGCACACCGGCGAGGTCGTCGAGCTGCACCCGGCAGGACATGCCGTCGGCGAGGACGACCGCGTCGGGCTGCGACCGCACCGCCGGCAGCAGGTGCGTCTCGGCGATCGCCACCGAGACCTCGTAGTGCCCCTGCTCCACGCCGAAGTTGCCGGCCAGGCCGCAGCAGCCCAGCACCCGGGTCACCTTCGCGCCCGCCTTCTCGAGGATCGCGGCGTCGGCGGCCCAGCCGAGCACGGCCGACTGGTGGCAGTGCGGCTGCGCGACGATGTCGACGCCGGTCAGGTCGGGCAGCTCGACGCCGAGCCGGGTGACCGCCTCGGCGAAGGTCAGCATGCCCTCGGCGACCGTCTGCGCCTCGGGTAGGTCGGTGAGCTCGACGCTGTCGCTGCGCAGCGTGGCCAGGCACGAGGGCTCGAGCCCGATGACGGGCACCCCGGAGGCGACGTACGGCGCCAGCGTGCGCACCGTGCGCTCCATGATCGCCCGCGCCTGGTCGAGCTGGCCGGTGGTGACCCAGGTCAGGCCGCAGCAGGCGTGGTCCTCGATGACCCGCACCCGCAGTCCGCGCGACTCCAGGAAGCGGATCGCGGCGTGGCCGGACTGGGTGAAGAAGTGGTCGGTGAAGGAGTCGGCCCAGATCCACACGTCGGGGGCCTCCTCGCGCAGCCGGGCCGTCTCGGCGGAGCGCCGCAGCGTGCGGCGCGCGAAGACCGGGATCGAGCGGCGCGCGTCGATGCCGGCGGTCTTCTTGGCGAGCGCGGCGACCGGCTTCCACTTCATCGAGGCGTTGGCCAGCGGTGCCACCGGGGCAGCCATGCGCGCCCACTTCGGCAGCCGGCCGAGCAGGTAGTGGCTGCGCGGTCGGCGCTCGGTCTGGTGCTTCTGGTAGAGCGCCTCGGCCTTGTAGGTCGCCATGTCGACACCGGTGGGGCAGTCGGACGCGCAGCCCTTGCAGGCCAGGCACAGGTCGAGCGCCTCGGTGACCGCGGGGTCGCTGAAGCCGCGCACGAGGCTCCCGTCGACCGCCTCCTGCAGCACGCGGGCGCGACCGCGGGTGGAGTCCTTCTCGTCCTTGGTGGCCAGGTAGGACGGGCACATCACGCCGCTGGTGCGCGGGGCCACGCACTTGCCGACGCCCGTGCACCGGTGGACCGCGTCCTCCATCCGGCCGCCGTCGTGGATGAAGCGCAGCGCGCTGGAGACGCTCGTCCGCGGCCGGGTCGGGCGCAGGTCGGCGTCGAGCGGCGCGGGGTCGACGATGTTGCCGGGGTTGAGCAGGTTGTCGGGGTCGCACGCCGCCTTGGCCGCCCGGAAGAGCGCCAGCGAGGTGTCGTCGTACATCAGCGGAAGCAGCTCCGAGCGAGCTCGGCCGTCGCCGTGCTCGCCCGACAGGCTGCCGCCGTAGTCGCGCAGCTTGGTCGCGCAGGCGAACAGGAAGTCGCGGAAGATCTCGCTCGAGCGCTCCTCGCCGGGGGCGAACGGGAAGTTGATCCGCACGTGCACGCAGCCGTCGCCGAAGTGGCCGTAGGGCACTCCCTGCAGCCCGTGCGCGCTGAGCAGCTCGTCGAAGTCGCGCAGCCACGACCCCAGGTGCTCCGGCGGCACGGCGGCGTCCTCCCAGCCCGCGTACGCCGGCGTGTCCAGGCTCCGCGCGGCCAGGCCCGCGCCGTCCTCCCGGATCCGCCACAGCGCGGCGGCCTCGGCGGGGCTGGTGACCAGGCGGCTGTCCAGGGCGCCGGAGGCGCGCCCGATCCGGGCCAGCACCTCGGCGGCGTCCGGCCCGCCGACCTCGGCGAAGAGCCAGCCGGCGCCACGGGGCAGCTCCGGCACCGGACCACCGAGCGCGCTGACCAGGTCGACGATCCTGGCGTCGAGTCCCTCGCAGGCGATCAGCCGCGAGTGCGCCGAGTCCGCCGGGCCGCCCGCTTCGGCGAGGATGGCCGGCACCGCCTCCGCGGCCTCGATCATCGAGGGGTAGCCGAGCACGAGCAGCAGCCGCCGCGGGTCGTCCTCGACCAGCCGCACGGTGGCCCGCACGACGGTGGCCAGGGTGCCCTCCGAGCCGACCAGGAAGCGGTCGATCCTGCGCCGCTCGGGCAGGAGGTGCTCCAGGGAGTAGCCCGACACCTGCCGGCCGAACCGGCCGAACTCGGTGCGGACGTGGGCGAGGTTGTGCTCGGCCAGGTCGACCAGTCGGCGTACCGCACCGTCGGCCGCGGCGAGTCCCTCGGCGCCGGCGCCCGTGGAGCTGTCCGGCGCGCGGAGTCCACCCAGCGAGGCGACCTCACCGGTCCCGAACACCACGTCGAGACCCTCGACGTTGTCGACCGTGCGGCCGTAGCCCAGCGCGCGCGAGCCGCAGGCGTTGTTGCCGATCATCCCGCCGATCGTGCAGCGAGGGTGCGTGGAGGGGTCGGGGCCGAAGCGCAGTCCGTGCGGCGCGGCGGCTCGCTGCAGGTCGGCGTGGACCAGGCCGGGCTCGACGACGGCGGTGCGCGTCTCGGGGTCGATGGAGACGACCCGGTTGAGCAGGCGGGTGTCGACGACGATGCCCTCGCCGACGGCGTTCCCGGCGATCGAGGTGCCGGCGCCGCGCATCGTGAGCGGCACGCCCAGCTCGCGCGAGGCCTCGTGCAGCGCGAGGAGCTCGTCGGTGTGGCGCGGCTTGGCGACCACCCGCGGGACGACGCGGTAGAGCGAGGCGTCGGAGGAGTACAACGCTCGCGCGAGGGTGGAGTCGTCGACGCCGCTGATGCCCCGGCGGGTCAGCTCGGCGGCGAGTGCGGCGGTGGCGCCGGAGGTGCGCCCGGCGGTGGGCGAGGGCGCGTTCCGGACGGTCACCTGCTCAGTATTTCATCGACGCCCTGAAGATCGCCGCGAGGTCCTCTCCCGTGGGACGCACCGGCGCCATCGACAGCAGCCGCTCCTGCTTCAGCGCACCCTCGACGAGCCCGTCGACGTCCGCCTCGGCGTAACCGACCTCGGCCAGGCCGCCGGGGATCCCGATGTCGGCCATCAGCCGGATCAGCACGTCGGCGAGCACGTCGGGCCCCTCCCCCGCCACGCCCGGCTCGAGCAGCCGGGCCGCGCGCACGTGCCGCTC
>JAPSKJ010000023.1:7427-16901 GCA_031177735.1 Nocardioides sp. | reverse complement strand
CCGGAGACGTCGGTCAGCATCCGGCGGTGCGGGTCGAGGCCGTCCGCGCCACCGTCGAGCGCGACGGCGTGCTCGTGGTCGCGGGCCTCGCGGGGCATGAGCGCCACCTCGCCGGCCGGCACGTAGGGCAGGTTGGCCAGCACGACGGCCGCCCGCTCCCGCAGGCCGATCGGCAGCGGTGCGAACAAGTCGCCGCACGCCACGCTCGCACCCGGCAGGTTCACGCGGGCGATGTCGACGGCGGCGGGGTCGATGTCGACGGCGTACACCTCCAGCCCGGGCACCCGCGCCGCCACCGCCGCAGCGAGCGCCCCGGTGCCACACCCGAGGTCGATGACCACGTCGCCGGGGACGAGCCGGCCGGCCGCCAGCTCCACCATCAGGGCGGTGCGCTGTCGCGGCACGAAGACCCCGGGCGCCACGCGCACCCGCACGCCCGCGAAGTCGGCCCAGCCGACCACCTGCTCGAGCGGCTCACCGGCCACGCGGCGCGCGAGGAGCCCCTCGAGCACCTCGGGGGAGGTGGCCGCCGACGCGAGCAGCAGCGCCTCCTGCTCGGCGAAGACGCACCCCGCCGCGCGCAGGCGAGCCACCAGGGTCGGATCAGAAGCGGTCCGGGTCATCGGTCAGGATGCTCCCATGAACTCCGCGGGACCCGGGCGATGAGCGCGCTCACCCCGATCGCCTGGATCGTCGTGGGGTACGCCGCCCTGGTGGCCGCCGCGGGCGCGATCGGTGCCGCGCTGAGGGCTCCGCGCCCGCGCTGGCTCGATCAGATGGCCTGGATGCTCGAGCTGCTGGCCGGCGTGCTCGCGCTCGGCGCGCTGGGGGCGGTGGCGGCGGGCGACCGCCCCGACAGCATGGCGACCCACCTGGGCTACGTCGCGGCGCTGGTCTGCCTGGTGCCGATCGGGCTGCAGGCGGTGCGCGGCGACCGTGGGCCCTGGTCGTCGGGGGTGGTCGCGGTGGCGGCCGTGGCGGTGGGGGTGGTGGCCGTGCGGCTGCTGATGACGCGATGACGCAGGAGCAACGTCCCTCCGGCGGCGTGCACCAGGTGCTGCTGGCGGTCTACGCGGTGTTCGCGCTGGCGGCCGGCGCGCGCAGCCTGGTGCAGCTGGCGACCAAGGCCGACGAGGCACCGCTGGCCTACACGCTCTCCCTGGCCGCCGCGCTCACCTACGTCGCCGGCTGGTTCGCCATCCGGCGAGCCGCCCGCGGCAGCCTCGGCTTCGCGCGGGTGATGCTGTGGATCGAGCTGGCCGGAGTGGTCACCGTCGGCACGCTCAGCGTGCTCGAGCCCGGCTGGTTCCCCGACGCGACGGTGTGGTCCGACTACGGCATGGGCTACGGCTTCTTCCCGGCGCTGCTGCCCGTGCTCGGACTGCTCTGGCTGCGCAGGGTCCGCCACTGACGGGGTCAGCTGCGGCGCAGCCGCATCGGCGTGTGCGGGATCCCGTCCTCGTCGAACCCTGGCCCGTCGACGACGAAGCCGAGCGAGCCGTACCAGCCCGCCAGCGGTGACTGCGCCGAGAGCACCACGTCGCGTCCGGTGCAGTGCTCGAGCGCCGCACGCATCACCGCGTCGGCGAGCCCGCGGCCCCGGGCGGAGCGGTCGAGCACGACGCGCCCGATCCGCCACTCGGTGACCTCGTCGAGCACGCGGGCGTAGCCGGCCACCCGGTCCTCGTGCCACAGGACCACGTGGACCGTGCCGGCCTCGGTGTCGCGGCCGTCGAGGTCGGCGTAGGCACACTCCTGCTCGACCACGAAGACGTCCTGGCGCAGCCGCCACACGTCGTAGGCGACCGCCGGGTCGAGGTCTCGGAACGAGTAGGCGCGGATCTCCACCGGCCGAGCGTGGCATAAGGTGGTGGAAGTCAAGACAGGGGAGCCCGACCGATCGGGCTGAGAGTGCGGCCAGCGTCACGCAGGGGCCGCAGACCCTCCGAACCTGCTCCGGTTAGCACCGGCGAAGGGAGTCAGCATGCGCAAGCGCGCGCCCCTCTGGATGTCCGCCCTCCTCGCGACCAGCCTCACCGCCTGCTCGGTCGGGGCGGGCGGCGACGAGGAGACCGCCACCGAGGGGGAGCAGCCCACCGAGGTCGTGCTGGTCACCCACGAGTCCTTCCACCTGCCTGAGGAGCTCGTGGCGGCATGGGAGGAGGAGACCGGTTACCGGCTCGAGACCCGGGCCGCCGGCGACGCCGGCGTGTTGACCAACAAGCTGGTCCTCACCGTCGACGACCCGACCGGCGACGTCGCCTTCGGCGTGGACAACACCTTCGCCTCCCGGGCCCTCGCGGCCGGTGTCTTCGCCGACAGCGACGTGGAGCTGCCCGCGGGCGCGGAGGCCTACACGCTGCCCGGCGACGACGAGGGCGCCCTCGTCCCGGTCGACAACGGCGGCGTCTGCGTCAACATCGACACCACCTGGTTCGCCGAGCACGGGGTGCCGGAGCCGGTCACGCTGGAGGACCTCGCCAAGCCGGCCTACCGCGACCTCCTCGTCGTCCCCGGCGCCACCACGAGCTCGCCGGGCATGGCCTTCCTCCTCACCACGATCGCGGCGTTCGGCGAGGAGTGGCCGGCCTACTGGGAGCGGCTCATCGCCAACGGCGCCAAGATCGTGGACGGCTGGGAGGACGCCTACACCGTCGACTTCACCCAGGGCGGCGGCAACGGTGACCGCCCGATCGTCGTCTCCTACGACTCCTCGCCGGCCTTCACGGTGGCCGACGGGACGTCGACCACCAAGGCGCTGCTGGACACCTGCTTCACCCAGGTCGAGTACGCCGGCGTGCTCGCCGGTGCCGCGAACCCCGACGGTGCCGCGGCGCTGGTGGAGTGGCTGGTCTCGCCGCAGGTGCAGGCGGCGCTGCCGGAGTCCATGTACGTCTTCCCGGTGGCCTCCGACGCCGAGCTGCCCGCGGAGTGGGCGCAGTTCGCTCCCCGGCCGACGGAGCCGTGGCAGGTCGACCCGGCCGACATCGACGCCCACCGCGACGAGTGGCTGCGGCAGTGGAGCGACGTCACCACCCGATGAGCCACCCCGGGGTCACGGGCTGATGAGGCAGGTCAGACGGCCGCTGGCCCTGCTCGCGCTCGCGGCCCTGCCGCTGGCGGTGCTCGGAGTCTTCTTCCTGCTGCCGGTCAGCGGCATGCTCGGTCGCGGCTTCTTCCCCGACGGCGCCTTCGACCCCGGTGCGGTGGCCGAGGTGCTCACCCGCCCGCGGGTCCACCGGGTGCTGTGGTTCACCGTGTGGTCGGCGAGTGCCGCGACCGCGGTCTGCGTCCTGGTCGGCCTGCCGGCGGCGTACACCCTCCACCGCCTGGACTGGCCCGGACGGCGGGTGGTGCGCGCCGCGCTGCTGGTGCCGTTCGTGCTGCCCACGGTGGTCGTCGGCGTGGCGTTCCGCGAGCTGCTCGGCGAGGCGGGGCCGCTCGGCTTCCTCGGGCTCGACGGGACGCCGTGGGCGATCCTGGCCGGCCTGGCCTTCTTCAACCTGGCCGTGGTGATCCGCGCGGTGGGTGCGGCGTGGGAGGGGCTCGACCCGCGTCCGGCCGAGGCGGCCGCGGCGCTGGGGGCCGCCCCGTGGACGGTGTTCCGCACGGTCACCCTGCCGGCGCTGCGGCCGGCGATCGTCTCGGCCGCGAGCGTGGTGTTCCTGTTCTGCGCGACCGCGTTCGGTGTCGTGCTCACCCTGGGCGGGGTGCGCTACGCGAGCGTGGAGACCGAGATCTACCTGCTCACCACCAACCTGCTCGACCTGCAGGCCGCCGCGGCCCTGTCGATCCTGCAGCTGGTCACCGTCGTCGGTCTGCTGCTCGTCGCCGCCCGCCTGCGTGCGGTGCCGGGGCCGGGAGCGGAGCGCTCGATCGCCCGCCCCCGCCGCCCGCGCCGCATCGACGCGCCGCAGCTCGTCGTCACCGCGCTGGCGTTGGGCTTCGTCGCGGCGCCGATCCTGACCCTGGTCGCCGGCAGCCTGCGGGTGCGCCACGACGGCGGCACCTCGTGGGGACTCGGCAACTACACCGCCCTCAGCACGACCGGCGAGCACGACGCGCTGCTGGCGCCGGTGACCGACGCGTTGGTGATGAGCCTGCGCACGGCCGTCGACGCCACCTGGATGGCGCTGCTCCTCGGCGGGCTGGTCTCGGTCGCGGTCACCCGGCGCTCCCACACCCGCGCCGAGCGGCGGCTGCGCGGCGCGCTGGACGGGCTGTTCATGCTGCCGCTGGGCGTCTCCGCCGTCACGCTCGGCTTCGGCTTCCTGGTCACCCTCGGCTCGCTGCGCGACAGCGCGCTGCTCGTGCCCATCGCGCAGGCCCTGGTCGCCCTGCCGCTGGTCGTGCGCACCCTCACACCCGTCCTGCACGGCGTCGACGACCGGCTCCGGCAGGCCGCGGCCTCGCTCGGCGCCGGCCCGCTGCGCGCGTTCTGGACCGTCGACGCCCCGGCCGCCTGGCGGCCGCTGCTCGCGGCGGGCGGGTTCGCCTTCGCCGCCTCCCTGGGGGAGTTCGGCGCCACCTCGTTCCTCGCCCGCGACGAGACGCCCACGCTGCCCGTGGTGATCTTCCGGCTGATCGGTCACCCCGGCACGATGAACTACGGCATGGCGCTCGCCGGCTCCGTCGTGCTGGCCGTCAGCACCGGTGTCGTGATGCTGGCCGTGGAGCGCCTGCGGGTGCCGTCACTGGGGGCCATCTGATGTTGCACCTGGAGCACGTGTCGGTGGACTACGACGGCGTTCCGGCCGTCACCGACGTCTCCCTCGACCTGCCCGATGGATCCGTGCTGGCCGTGGTCGGGCCGTCGGGCTCGGGCAAGTCGACCCTGCTGCGCGCCGTCGCGGGCCTGGAGCCGGCCTCCGGCACGATCGCCTGGGAGGGTGAGTCCCTCGCCGGCGTACCCACCCACAAGCGCGGCTTCGCCCTGATGTTCCAGGACGGCCAGCTCTTCGGGCACCTGACCGTCGCCGGCAACGTGGGCTACCCCCTCCGGATCCGCCGCCGTCGCGACAGCCAGCGGGTCACCGAGCTGCTCGAGCTGGTCGGTCTCGCCGGGTTCGCCGACCGGCTGCCCTCCACCCTGAGCGGGGGCGAGCGGCAGCGCGTGGCGCTCGCGCGCGCGCTGGCGGTGCGGCCGCGGCTGTTGCTGCTCGACGAGCCGCTCTCCGCCCTCGACGCGGGCCTGCGCACCCGGCTGGCGGCCGACCTGGCCCGGATCATCCGCGAGGCCGGCACCACCGCGCTCTTCGTCACCCACGACCAGGAGGAGGCGTTCGCGGTCGCCGACCGCCTGGCGGTCATGCGGGGCGGCCGGCTGGTGCAGGAGGGGCCGACCGCGGACGTGTGGGCGCGGCCCGCGGACGCCGAGACCGCGCTCTTCCTCGGCTACGCCCGGGTGCTGCGTGGCGGCGCGGCGCGGGTCGTGCTGTCGCACGCACCGAGCCTCGACGGCACGGCGGCGGCCGTCGCGCTACGCCGCTCCGCGCTCGTGGTCGACGAGGCCGGGTCGCTGCGCGGAGAGGTCGTCTCGGCGGGGGCCACCCCCGACCAGATCCGCCTGGTCGTCGAGGTGCCCGGGGTCGGTGAGGTCGACGCCGTCGCTCCCTCCGCCGTCCACCCGGGCCCCGGCGAGGCGGTCCGGTTGCGGGTCGATCCCGACCGCCTGGCCCCGGTCGCGCGGTGATCCCGGGCGAGCGGGAAGCACACCGATCGCCTAGTCTGAGGGCCATGTACCGGCGCGCCCACATCCTGCTCGTGGGTAACGCGGTGATCTTCGGCCTGATCGCGCTGGTCGTCGCGCTCTGGCTCGACCGGCCGCTGATCGACCCCGAGGGCAGCTTCCTCGGGCCCTCCTGGCTCCGCCTTCCGCTGCTGCTGCTCGGCGCCCTGCTGCTCGACCTGCTCCCGCGGACGCTCTACTACTCCAAGATGAAGCCGGCCGCGATGCCGGCGATCGTGCGCGACCGCCTGCGCACCCACTGGAACAAGGACCGGCTCGTCCTGGTCGCCTCCGGGATCATCTGCTTCTACCTGGTCTACGTCAGCTACCGGAACCTCAAGTCGTTCCTGCCGGCCGTCATCGAGACCAAGTACGACCGCGAGCTGCACCTGCTCGACCGCGCCATCTTCTTCGGCCACGAGCCGGGCGTGGTGCTCCAGACCGTGTTCGGCACCGACGTGACCGCCTGGGTGCTGTCCTACATCTACCTGTGGTTCCTTCCGCTGGTGCCGCTCGCGGTCACCTGCTGGCTGGTCTGGTCGCGCAACCTGCTCTTCGGCTACTGGTTCGTCTGCTCCCAGTGCATCGCCTGGACCCTCGGCACGGCGTCGTACTACGCGCTGCCGACGCTCGGCCCGGGGCTGATGTACCCGCACGTGTACGAGCCGCTCGCCCACACCCCGACCACCGACCTGATGAACTCGCTGGTCAGCGGGCGTCAGAACGTCCTGTGGGACGGCGTGGTGGACAGCGTCCAGTCGGTCGCCGGGTTCGCCTCGCTGCACTGCGGGATCACCCTGCTCGTCGCGCTGATGGTGCAGTACACCGTCGACTCGAAGCTGGCCCACTGGGTCTTCTGGGTGAACTTCGGCCTGACCGTGATCGCCACCCTCTACTTCGGCTGGCACTACGTCGCCGACGACGTCGCCGGCGTGGCGATCGCCCTGGTGGCGTTCTACTGGGGTGGGCTGGTGAGCGGGCAGCAGTTCCGCCGCAAGGGCGTGGCCAAGCGCGAGGCGAGAACGGCCTCCGAGACGGCGACCACAGCCGCCTGAGCAGTTCGCGCGCTGCGGGCAGGACGAACGTCCCGTTGGCAAGTCGACACGCCGCAGCACGGTGAGAATTCTGGGGTTTCTGTTCCCAGTGTGACCGTTGCGCACTAGCGTGCCGTCCGTGCTCGCCCGACCCGCCGCTGCTGCCGTGACCCTCGCGCTCGCCGCGACCCTCACGGGTGTCGGCGTCGCGGTCGCACCTGCCGGAGCGACCGCGCCGGCGGCGTACTCCGCGACGAGTGCGCTGCGCGAGGTCGCCGCCGAGCCGGTCGCGCGCAAGCGGCTCTCGAAGGCGGCGAAGAAGGCGCGCAAGCAGCGCAAGCGGCTGCAGACCGTGGCGACGCCGCCTGAGCCCGCCCCCGCGCCGGCGGTGCCGAGCACGCCGGCGGAGATCGCGATCGCCTTCGCGCGGGCGCAGCTGGGCGACCCCTACGGCTGGGGCGGCTCCGGCCCGGACGTGTGGGACTGCTCCGGCCTGACCATGCGCGCCTGGGAGGCGGCCGGGGTGCTCCTGCCGCGGACCACCGTGCAGCAGTACCGCGCGACCACGCCGATCACCGCGGCCCAGCTGCTCCCGGGCGACCTGGTGTTCTGGGCCAGCAACCCGGCCCGTCCACGCACCATCCACCACGTGGCCCTCTACCTCGGCGCCGACCGGGTCCTGCACGCGCCGAACCCCGAGCGGCCGGTGGAGGAGCAGATGCTGACCTACAACGGCACGCCCGCCTTCTTCACCCGCCCGGGGCTCGTCTCGGGCTGAAATGGCTACCTTGGCGCCATGGCATTCGACGTCTCCGAGCTGACCGCCCTCCTCGACGGTCCCCACGCCGAGGTCCGCGCCATGGTGCGGCAGGGGCTGCGACCCCACGCCGGGCTGCTGCGCGACTCCTACGAGCTGCCCCGTGACGAGTTCCGCGAGCGGGTCAAGGACGCGCTCCTCGAGCTCGCCAAGACCGGTCAGACCGGGCTCGGCTTCCCCGTGGAGTACGGCGGCCAGGGCGACGTGGGTGCCTCGATCGCCGCGTTCGAGACCCTCGCCCTGGGCGACTTGTCGGTCCTGGTGAAGTCGGGAGTGCAGTTCGGCCTCTTCGGCGGCGCCATCCTGCATCTCGGCACGAAGGGGCACCACGACACCTACCTGGCCGACGTGGTCGCCGGGCGGGTGCTCGGCTGCTTCGCGATGACCGAGCACGGGCACGGCTCCAACGTCGCCGCGCTGAAGACGGTCGCCCGCTACGACGCGGAGACCCAGGAGTTCGTCATCACCACCACCGAGGTCGACGCCTACAAGGACTACATCGGCAACGCCGCCCGGCACGGCGAGCTCGCGGTGGTCTTCGCGCAGCTCGAGGTGGCGGGGGAGGGCCGCGGCGTGCACGCGTTCGTGGTGCCGATCCGTGAGGACGGCGAGCCGGCCGCCGGCGTACGCATCGAGGACGACGGGCACAAGCTCGGGCTCAACGGCGTCGACAACGGCCGGATCTGGTTCGACGGCGTGCGGGTGCCGCGCACCGCGCTGCTGAACCGGTTCGCCGACGTCACCGAGGCCGGGGAGTACGTCAGCTCCATCGAGAGCGCCAGCCGCCGCTTCTTCACCATGCTCGGCACCTTGGTGCAGGGCCGGGTCAGCGTGGGCGGCGCCGGGCTCACCGCCGCCAAGGTCGGGCTCGCCATCGCGATCACCTACGCCAATCGCCGCCGGCAGTTCGAGGCCGCCAGCGAGGACGCCGAGCAGCTGCTGCTCGACTACGGCATGCACCAGCGCCGATTGCTGCCGCTGCTCGCGCGGACCTACGCGCTGCACTTCGCCCAGGACGAGGTCCGCGCCGCCCTGCACGACGTCTTCTCCGGCGCCAACGACGGCGACCTGGCGCGCCGCGAGCTGGAAGCGCGAGCCGCCGGGCAGAAGGCGCTCGCCACCTGGCACGCGACCCGCACCATCCAGGAGTGTCGCGAGGCCTGCGGCGGCGCCGGCTACCTCGCCGCCAACCGGTTCGCCGCGCTCAAGGCCGACACCGACGTGTTCACCACCTTCGAGGGCGACAACCACGTCCTGCTGCAGCTGGTCGCCAAGGGGCTGCTCACCGACTACGCCGGCGAGTTCGAGGACATGAACCAGCTCGACCTGGTCCGTTTCGTCGCTGGTCTGGCCGTGGAGACCGTCATCGAGAAGACCCAGGTGCACAAGCTGCTCGAGCGGGTCCGCGACGCGCTCCCCGGGAGCGGCGACGAGGAGCCTCCCGTTCGCGACAGCGACTACCACCTGGCCATGCTGCGGTTCCGCGAGGAGCACATGCTCGCCGGCGCGGCGCGGCGGCTCAAGCGCGGGATCGACGGTGGGATGAACGCCGGCGAGGTCTTCTCCCGGGTCCAGGACCACGTCATCGGTGCCGCTCGCGCGCACGTCGAGCGGACCGTGCTGGAGGCCAACGTCGCGGCGGTGCGTGCGCTGCCCGAAGGTGGGCTGCGCGCCGCGCTCGAGCAGCTCTGCGACCTGCACGCCCTCAGCGTCATCGAGGCCGACCGTGCGTGGTTCATGGAGCACGGCCGGCTCACCATCCAGCGCTCGAAGGCGATCACCCGCGAGATCAACGACCTCTGCCGCGCCGTGCGTCCGCACGCGCAACACCTGGTGGACGCCTTCGCCATCCCGACCGAGCTGCTCGCCGCGGAGGACCTGGTCGGCGGATGAGC
>JAPSKJ010000023.1:0-7327 GCA_031177735.1 Nocardioides sp. | reverse complement strand
CGAAGGCGATCACCCGCGAGATCAACGACCTCTGCCGCGCCGTGCGTCCGCACGCGCAACACCTGGTGGACGCCTTCGCCATCCCGACCGAGCTGCTCGCCGCGGAGGACCTGGTCGGCGGATGAGCGAGTATGTCGACGTCGAGCCCGACGGGGAACCGATCGGGCTCGCGGTCGTGCTGCCGGGTCGGCGCTACCGGCCCGATCAGCCGCTCCTGCACTTCACCGTCGGCGTTCTGCGCGACCGCGGCTGGCGGGTCCGCACGCTCTGGTGGGAGCCGCCGGACCTCGAGCCGGACGCCACCGCCGCGTGGGCGGGTGCGGAGCTCGCGGCTGCGGTCGGCGGCCACGACGGTGCGGTGCTGGTGGTGGGGAAGTCGCTGGGCACCTTCGCGGCGTCGTACGCCGCTGAGCGGCGGTGGCCGGCGATCTGGCTGACGCCGGTCCTCGCGGTCGAGCCGGTGGTGGACGGCATCCGGCGCAACGAGGCCGAGCAGCTCCTGGTCGGTGGCACCGCCGACGACATCGGAGGCTGGGACAGCGAGCTGACCGAGGACCTGCCGGCGGACGTGCTGGAGGTCGCCGGCGCCGACCACCTCCTGGAGATCCCTGGGCACGCCGTCGCCAGCGCGGCGCTGCTCGGCGAGCTGATGGACGCGGTCGACGACTGGATCGGCGAGACCGACCTCATCGCCGACTGACAGACATGTCTGTCAGTCAGGGCAGCGGTAGCCCCTTCATCAGCGGGGAGGCGTAGACGTTGGTGATCCGCACGCCGTCGAGCCAGGCGGTGAGCTCGGCGGCCTTCGCCTCGAGCGCCGCCCGGGCATCGGGCGCGATCTCCTCACGCAGCACCACCCGCACCACCGCGTCGTCGTCCTGCACCCACGCGCCGACGATCCGGCCGTCCCACCAGGCGGTGTTGCCGGCGTTGCCGTTGGTGTCGAAGAGGTGCGCCGTGTGGCCCGGGTCGAGGTAGAACGACCGCTCCCGCCAGCCCATCACGGTGGGGTCGAGGGTGGGCAGCAGGGCGGCCCACGGCTCCACCGGGTCGACGACGTCGAGGTCGTCGGCGAGCAGCCAGGCGGGCGAGCCGTCCTCCAGCGCGACCTGCACGGCGCCGGCGTCCGCCAGCGCCGCGCGCACCGCCGACTTCGTCGCGCCCAGCCACCACACGAGGTCGGCCTCGGTGCCCGGGCCGAAGGTCCACAGCCAGCGGCGGACCAGCTCGGCGTAGCCCTCCTCGGCCTTCTGCGCGGTCGGCGCCTCGCCGAGCCACGCCACCGTCGTCGTCCAGGTCGGCAGGTTGCGCCGCCAGTGGCCGGCGTTGGTGGCGCGCACGATGCGGCCCTCGGCGCCGAGCAGGGTCAGCACCCGCGGGGCGATCTGGCTGGTGCCGCCCCACTTCTTCTCGGGCGTGCCGCGGCTGAACGTGCCGGCCAGCTCGGGCAGCTCCGCCCGCAGCTGGGTGGCGGTGCACGGCTCGCCGTCGGCCAGCCGGGCGAGCACCGCGGCACACGCGGCGTCGAGCCAGGCCTCGGGGTCGGCGGCGAACGCCGCCGCGTCCTTCACCAGCCCCGCCCGCTGCTGCACGGCCACCCGGGCCGAGGCGCTGCCCCAGGCCGCCGGCAGCAGGTCACGTGGGAAGACGAACAGGGTGCGGCGCATCGCCAGCTGCTTGACGACCGAGCGGGTGTCGTACAGCGCACCGTCGACCTGGTCGACGCTCAGCCCGGGCACCCGCGCCCACAGCGACAGGTGGACGGTCGCCGCCTCGGTCGCGTGCAGCACGGTCATCCCGGTGGTGGCCGCCTCGACCGAGGCGAACGTCGACCCCGCGGCCAGTCCCTGCCGCCGGGCGAGCCGGGCGCGACGCTCGGCGTCGGTCACGATCCGCATGTCGTCAGCATGCCGCAACAGGCGGACAGGTGATGTCCGCGGCAGCCTCAGCTGCTCGCCTCGTGCGGCCCGGAGACGCAGAACTGGTTGCCGTCGGGGTCGGACAGGGTGACCCACCGGAACCCGGGCACCTCGCGGTCGGCGACGTGGCCCGCGCCGGCGGCGCGCAGCTCGGCGACCGCCGTGTCGAGGTCGTCGGCGACCAGGTCGAGATGGAGCCGGTTCTTGCCGGGGGTCGGGTCGTCGACCTTCTGGAAGGCCAGCCGCAGGCCACCGGGCAGCGCGACGACGACGAACCAGCCGTCGTTGTCCTCGGTGATCTCGCCGCCGGTGTGCTCGGCCCACCAGCGGCCGAGCGAGAGTGCGTCCGTGGTGTCACAGGTGACCATCGCGGGGGTCAGCGTCATCGTCGTGTCCTTCCTGCAGGGTGGGACCCGGACGCTAGCGAGGCCCACCGACAGCCGTGTCGCGCGGCAGAGCGCCCGAAGAACGCCGAAGGCCGGCCCCAGGGGGACCGGCCTTCGGGCGAGGTGTGCGGGTGAGTGGTCAGTGACCCTCGGTCTTGAACCGCTCGAACGAGGCGTGGATCTCCGCCTCGGCCGCCTCGCGGCCGACCCACTCGGCGCCCTCGACGGACTTGCCGGGCTCGAGGTCCTTGTAGACCTCGAAGAAGTGCTGGATCTCGAGCCGGTCGAAGCGCGCGACGTCGTCGATGTCGCGGATGTTCTCGTTGCGCGGGTCGACGGGCACGCACAGCACCTTGTCGTCGCCGCCCTTCTCGTCGGTCATGCGGAACATGCCGATCGCACGGCAGCGGATCAGGCAACCGGGGAAGGTCGGGATGGGCAGCAGGACCAGCGCGTCGAGCGGGTCACCGTCCATGCCGAGGGTGTCCTCGATGAACCCGTAGTCGGCCGGGTAGACCGTCGAGGTGAACAGGGTGCGGTCCAGCCGGATCCGGCCGCTCTCGTGGTCGACCTCGTACTTGTTGCGCTCACCCTTGGGGATCTCGACCAGGACGTCGAACTCCAGCGTCACGACTGCCTCCGCATGCTCCAGGCAGCGCTCCGGTCCGGAGTGTTCGCCGCCAGTGTTCTTCGCTTGACTTCAGATGTACGGACCAGTGTCCACCACAATGTGCCGGTGCGCGATTCGAGGACGACCCGCTGTGTCCCAGGACACACTCGGTGGGAGGGAGTGCGATGAAGCGCCTGGTGCTGCTGGTGATCGTGGTGCTCGCGGCGGTGGCCGGTGCCGCGACCTGGCTGGGATGGACGCAGTACGCCGCCGACCGCTGGCTCGACGCCGACGCCCAGGACCCCGCCGCGGTCGAGCCGCCCGCCGGCCTCGACCTGCCCGACGTCGTACTCCCCGCGCCGCTGGCCACCCCCGCTGATCCGGCCGCTGCTCTCGCCCCTGCCCGCGTACGCCGCCAGCTGGCCCGCCCGCTCAGCGACCCCGCCCTCGGCCGGCACGTGATCGCCGAGGTGGCGCCGCTGGCGGGCGGCCCGAGCGTCTTCACGCGTGGTGACGGCGCCGGCATCCCGGCGTCGACCACCAAGCTGCTCAGCTCGGCCGCCGCGCTGGAGGTGCTGGGGCCCGAGCACACCTTCGCCACCCGAGTGGTGGCCGGAGGCGACGACACGATCGTGCTCGTGGGCGGCGGCGACCCACTGCTCGCCTCCGAGCCGGAGAGCAAGCGGGCCTACCCGCAGCGTGCCGACCTGGTCACGCTCGCCCAGGCCACGGCGACGGCGCTGCAGGCACAGGGCCGCACGCGGGTGCGGCTCGGCTATGACGCCACCCTGTTCACCGGGCCGGCGGACAACCCGATGTGGGAGCCCAGCTACGTCCCCGACTCGGTGGTCTCCCCGATCACCGCGCTGTGGGCCGACCAGGGGCGCGTGCCCGACAGCTGGTCGCGGGTGCCCGACCCGGCGCTCGACGCCGCCCAGGACTTCGCCACCGCGCTGGCCGCCGCCGGGATCACCGTCGCCGGGCGGCCGGTGGCGGGCCAGGCGACCCCCGGTGCCGAGCTGGCTCGGGTCGAGAGCCCGCCGCTGCGCGAGATCGTCCAGCACGTGCTGGAGGCCAGCGACAACGAGGCGGCCGAGGTGCTCACCCGCCACGTCGGTCTCGCCGTGGCGGGTGACCCGAGCTTCACCGGCGGCACCCAGGCGGTCCTCGCCACCCTGGCCGGGGTCGGCGTCGACACGGCGGGGGTCCAGCTGCACGACGGCAGCGGACTCTCGCGGCACAACGTGGTCACCACCCGTGCGCTGATCACCCTGCTCCAGACGGCCGCCGATCCCGCTCACCCCCGCCTGGCGACGCTGCTGCCCTCGCTGCCGGTCGCGGGCTTCACCGGCAGCCTCACCAACCGGATGGACGACGGGCCTGCGGCCGGCCGCGGTCGCGTGCGCGCCAAGACCGGCACGCTGACCGCGGTCAGCAGCCTGGCCGGCGTCGCCACCGACCTCGACGGCCGGGCGATGGCCTTCGTGCTCCTGGCCGACCGCATCGCCAAGCCGCTGGAGGAGAAGGCGGAGGACGCCCTGGACTCCGCCGCCGCGGCGCTCGGGGCGTGCCACTGCGGCTGAACATCCGGCCCCCGCACACCCGTCGGATACGGTCGGCCCCATGAGCGAGCGCCCGGACATGATCGACTGGGACACCGCCGTCCGGCTCGGCAGCCGGGTCGGCGGCGACGGGCCGGTCGTGAGCCGCGCGGAGGCCGCGGCCGCCGTCACCGAGCTGCGCGAGGGCGCGATGCGCTCGACCCCGATGGTCCGCGACTTCACCGGCCTGGTCGCTCCCGACGCCACCGCGCCGGTCCTGGTCGTGGACCGCGCCGGCTGGGTGCAGGCCAACGCCGACGCGTTCGCGACGATCCTCGCGCCGGTGGTCGAGGTGGTGGCCCGCAAGCAGAAGAAGGAGCCCGCCGGGGTCGTCAAGGCGGTCGGCGCCCACGTCGCCGGAGCCGAGATCGGGGTGCTGCTCGGCTTCCTCGCCGGCAAGGTGCTCGGCCAGTTCGACCCCTTCTGGGGTCGCGACGGCCGGCTGCTCCTGGTCGCGCCCAACGTCGTCCACGTCGAGCGCGAGCTCGGGGTCGACCCGTCCGACTTCCGGCTGTGGGTCTGCCTGCACGAGGAGACCCACCGCGTGCAGTTCACCGCGGTGCCGTGGCTGCGTGACCACCTGCTCGCCCAGGTGACCGAGCTCGCCGAGACGATGGACACCGAGACGCTGCTCAACGAGGGGCTGCGCCGCGCGGTGCAGGCCGTGCGCAGCCCGACCGGCAGCCTCCTCGACGCGGTCAGCACCCCCGAGCAGCAGGAGATCATCGACCGGGTCACCGGCATGATGAGCCTCCTCGAGGGCCATGCCGACGTGGTCATGGACGGCGTCGGCCCAGGTGTCATCCCCTCGGTCGGCGAGATCCGCACGAAGTTCAACCAGCGCCGCAAGGGCGTCGGCACCGTCGATCGGCTGCTGCGCCGCCTGCTCGGCCTCGACACCAAGATGGCGCAGTACCGCGACGGCGCCGCCTTCGTCCGCCACGTCGTCGACAAGGTCGGCATGGCGGAGTTCAACGCGGTCTTCGCCGAGCCCGCCAACCTCCCGTCGAAGGACGAGATCCACAAGCCGAAGGCGTGGATCGACCGCGTCCTGTGACCCGCGCCGGATGAGCCTGCACCCCTCCGTCGCCGCCGTACGCCGCGGCGTGCGCGCCGCACTCGACGGGCTCGACCCCGGGGCCACCGTGCTGGTCGCCTGCAGCGGCGGACCCGACTCCCTCGCGCTCCTGAGCGCCGCCGTGTTCGAGGGCCACAAACTGGGTCTGCGCATCGCCGGTGCCACCGTCGACCACGGGCTCCAGGACGGCAGCGCCGACCAGGCAGCCCGCGTGGTCACCCAGATGGCACAGCTCGGCGCCGACGAGACGATCAGCGCGCGGGTCACCGTCGACGGGCGGGGGATGGGCCCCGAGGCGGCGGCACGCCAGGCCCGCTACGCCGTGCTCGACGCCATGGCCGACCGCCTCGGCGCCGACGCGGTCCTGCTCGGCCACACCCGCGACGACCAGGCGGAGACGGTGCTGCTCGGGCTCACCCGCGGCTCGGGCGGCCGGTCCATCGCCGGCATGCGGCGCGCCTTCGACCGCTACCGCCGGCCACTGCTCGACGTCGGCCGCGTCGACACCGTCACCGCCTGCCAGGTCGAGGGCATCGACTACTGGGACGACCCGCACAACGCCGACCCCGGCTACGCCCGGGTGCGCGTCCGCACGCGGGTGATGCCGGTGCTCGAGGACGAGCTCGGGCCGGGCGTCGCCGAGGCGCTCGCGCGCACCGCGGACCAGCTCCGCGACGACGCCGAGGCGCTCGACGCGATCGCGCGGGCGGCGTACTCCCGGGTCGGCGGAGCCGACGGCCTCGCCCTCGACGACCTGCTCGGTGAGCACCGCGCGGTCGTGGCGCGGGTGCTGCGGATGGCCGCGGTGGAGGCCGGTGCGATCGACGCCGAGCTGTTCCACGTCCACGTCCGGGCCCTGCTCGCCCTCGCAGAGGGGCGGGTGCAGGGGGCGGTGCAGGTGCCGGGTCACCTCACGGCCTACCGCTCCGAGGGTCGGCTGCGGTTCCGCCAGACCTGAGGGCGGGGCGTCCCGGCCCCTGTGCCATCCTGACGCCATGGACGCAGCGGACGTCAGGGACGACCTCGTCGAGGTGCTCTTCACCGAGTCGCAGATCCAGGGCCGGCTCAAGGAGCTGGCCGCGGAGATCGAGCGCGACTACGAGGGCAAGGAGCTGCTCCTGGTGGGCGTCCTGCGCGGCGCGGTCTGGGTGATGGCCGACCTCGCCCGGCAGCTGACCCGCCACGTCGAGATCGACTGGATGGCGGTCTCCTCCTACGGCTCCGGCACCAAGTCCAGCGGCGTGGTGCGGATCCTGAAGGACCTCGACACCGACATCTCCGGCCGCCACGTGCTCGTCGTCGACGAGATCATCGACACCGGCCTGACCCTGTCGTGGCTGACCTCCAACCTGAGCAGCCGCAACCCCGCCAGCGTCGAGATCGCCACCCTGCTGCGCAAGCCCGAGGCGCTCACCATGCCGGTCGAGGTCAAGTACGTCGGCTGGGACATCCCCAACGAGTTCGTCGTCGGCTACGGCCTGGACTACCGCGAGCGCTACCGCAACCTGCGCGACATCGGCACCCTCGCGCCCCACGTCTACAGCTGAGGGTCGGCGTGTCGGAATCCCCGGTTAACCGGTGATTCCCGCACTTCTCGGGCGTTGCGAAGGCCGAGAAGTGACAACATCCCCGGTTAACCGGGGATCCCGCCGGCAGGCCCGCGCCACCCCGCCGGTCGCCCCCTCACCGACCGGCTGGAAGACTGAGAGGCACGATCGGCGTCCCTCGGACGT
>JAPSKJ010000352.1 GCA_031177735.1 Nocardioides sp. | reverse complement strand
CTCAGACCGTCGCGTCCGGGAAGGCGATGATCGAGAGGAACCGGATCGGCACCTCGACCAGCTCCACCGGCCCGTGCGGCCCCTCGCCGTCGAACTGCAGCGAGTCGCCCGGGGTGAGCCGGTAGACCGTCCGGCTGTGGCTGTAGTCCATGACGCCCTCGAGCAGGTAGATGAACTCGGTGCCGGGGTGCTGGAAGAGCGGGTAGGTCTCGCTCTTGTCGGTGAGGGTGACGTGCAGGCACTCCAGCCGCTTGTGCTCCCCGCGCAGCGAGCCGAGCAGCTGGTACTCGTGCCCCTCCTTGGTGCCGGCCCGCACGATCCGGGCGCCCGTGCCGGCCGGGGTGAACGCCGCGGGCCGCTCCACGTCGGCGCCCCGGAAGAGAGTCGTCACCGGGACGTCGAGCCCGCGCGCGAGCATCGCCAGCGTGCCGAGGCTGCAGGAGGTCTGGGCGTTCTCGATCTTCGACAGCATCGCCCGTGAGATCCCGATCCGCTCGGCCATGTCGGCCACGGTGAGACCGTGCTGCTGCCGCAGCTGCCGCACGTTGCGGGCGATCGCGGCCTCGAGCTCGAGCTCCTCGACGACCTCGCGCGGGTCTCGATCGCGGGCGGTGCCTCGGTTGCGGAGGAGCGGCTCGTCGGTCACCGGCTCATCCTAGGGAGCACCCGTCCACTGCCGGTGGATCGCCATGGTCAGTGGAGCAGCTCCGCGAGCGCGTCGGCCAGGGCGGCCGCACCCGCTTCGGCGTCGTCGTCCTCGACCTGCTCCGCCGGCGCGTGCGACACACCGGTCGGGTTGCGCACGAAGAGCATCGCGGTCGGCACGTGGTCCTTCAGCACGCCCGCGTCGTGGCCCGCGCCGGTGCCCAGCACGGGGGCGTTCCCCAGCCGTCGCGACAACCGCTCACGCAGGTGAGCGTCGAAGTCGACGGTCGGGCTGAACGACTCCTCCACCATCGAGGCGGTGCAGCCCTCCTCAGCGGCGACGACGTCGGCCTGCTGCCGGATCTGGTCCACCAGGGTGGTCGTCACCGCGTCGTCCGGATGGCGTACGTCGACCCACAGGTCGACCCGCGAGGCGATCACGTTGGTGCCGCCGGGTGTGGGGGCCAGGCGCCCCACGGTCGCGCGGGCACCGGCGTGCCGGCGGGCCAGGTCACGGATCCGCACCACCAGCTGGCCGGCGGCCACCATCGGATCGCGACGATCGGCCATCAGCGTGGTGCCGGCGTGGTTGCCCTCGCCGAGCAGGGTGACCCGCCACCGTCCGTGGCCGAGGATCGAGGAGGCCACGGCGATCGGGCGGTCGAGGTCGACCAGTCCGCGGCCCTGCTCCACGTGCAGCTCGACGAAGGCGTCGATCCGCGCCAGCGCCTCGGCGTCGGGACCGATCCGGGCCGGATCGAGGCCGTGTCGGGCGGCGACCTCGGCGAAGGTGTGGCCGTCGGGGTCGCGCAGCGCTCGCGCCCGATCGGGGTCGATCGCACCGGTCATCAACCGGGAGCCCAGGCATGCCACGCCGAAGCGCGAGCCCTCCTCCTCCCCGAACACCGCGATCGCGCGCGGACGCTCCGGCGCTGCGCCGCGCTCGGCGAGCAGGTCGAAGGCGACGAGCGCTGACGCCACACCGAGCGGGCCGTCGTACGCCCCTCCTCCGGGCACCGAGTCGAGGTGGCTGCCGGTGACCACGGCTCCGGCGCGGCGACCGCCCGGTGCGTGCCAGGCCCACAGCGTGCCGTTGTGGTCGGTCTCCACCTCGAGCCCGCGGCGGGCGGCATGCGTGGTGAACCACTCCCGCAGGTCCAGCTCCGCGGAGGAGTAGACCGGCCGCGTGTAGCCGCCTCGCACCGGGTCCGCGCCGACGTCGGCGACCTCGCGGAGCAGTCCGGCGACGGTGTCGGTCATCGCGCCATCATCGATCAGCCACCGGGGTCACCGCATCTCACCGGCACCGGCGTAGGGGTGCAGGCTGGTCAGCGGCGTGCCCTCGGCGAACCGCTCCAGCCGGAAGTCACGGGCCGGGACGTCGGGGTCGGTGCTGTCGCCCTCCACGACCAGGTCGGCCACCAGGTCACCGACCGCGGGGCTGATCTTGAACCCGTGGCCCGCGAAGCCCGCGGCGAGCACGAGCCCGTCGACGCCGCCGACCGGTGCGATGACCGGGTTCCAGTCCGGCGGCACGTCGTAGACGCCGGCGTAGGTGTGCGTGACCGACGGGTCGGGGAAGCCGGGGAAGCGATGCATCACCTTCTCGGCGTACCGCTCGATGCTGGCCTCGCCCGCGATGTTGGAGTAGCCGTCGGGGTCGACCAGCTTGGACCCGAAGTCGGCGTGGTCGCTGTTGCCGACCAGGAACTGGCCGGCGCCCTCGACCCGGCAGTACTGCAGGCTGACCAGGTCGGAGATCACCGGGAGGTCGGGCAGCGGCTCTCCGGCGTCGACGATGAGCAGCTCGGAGCGGTAGGCCTCGACCGGGAAGTCGATCCCCAGCCCGGCGAGCAGCCCCGCCGACCACCAGCCGGCCGCGACGATGACGGTGTCGGCCTCGACGACCTCCCCGTCGGCGAGCTCCACCCCGCTCACCCGGTCACCGCTGGTGAGGATGCGGGTGACCGCGACGTTCTGCCGGATCCGGGCGCCCTGCTCGCGGGCGCGCTGGCTGAAGTGGAGGGCGAGCTGGGTGGCGTCGGCGAATCCCCCGCGAGGTTCGTACGACGCCAGCGCCACGTCGTCGACGTGGAGCATCGGCCACAGCGAGCTCAGGCGGTCGTTGTCGATCAGGTCGACCTCGACGCCGAGACCTTGGTGCATGGCGGTGTTGGCCTTCAGCGCTTCGACGTTCTCCTCGCCGACCAGCACGCAGTAGCCGGTCTGCCGGAATCCGACCTCGGCGCCGAGCTTCTCGAACAGCGGGAGGCTGCGCCAGGCCATCGCGGCCAGTGACGGCACGCCGTAGTGCGCCCGGACGATGCCGCTGGACTTGCCGGTGCCGCCGCTGGCGAGCTGGTGGCGCTCGAGCACGAGCACGTCGGTGATCCCGCGCTCGGTCAGCGCCCGGGCGATCGAGAGCCCGATCAGCCCGCCACCGATGATCACGGTCTTCGGTCCGGTGTTCCGGCCGGTCATGGGGTGACCTCCTGGGTCGCTGGGGTGGTCGCTGGGGTGGGGGTGAGCCAGAT
>JAPSKJ010000351.1 GCA_031177735.1 Nocardioides sp. | reverse complement strand
TCCTGCTGGAGCGCCGCTGAGCCGACGGTGTGACCCGTTGGCGGATGTGGGATCGTGACGCCATGAGCGACTCCACTCCCTCCTCCGGCGACTCCGGCTCGACCGGCTCCAGCGGCGGCGACTCGGGCTGGGGTCAGTCGGGCTCGGGCGACACGGGGGCGGGCCCGGGCTCGGGAGGCTCGCCGAGCGGTGGTTCCGACCCCGGTCAGCAGTCCGGCTGGGAGGGCCAGCAGGAGTCCTGGCGCGGGCAGCAGGAGCCCCCGCCGCCCACCCACCAGGAGTACGGCGGCGGCGGCTCGCACAACCCGTACACCTCCCCCTACACCCAGCCGTACGGTCAGCAGGACCCTCAGCAGCCCTACGGGCAGCCCTACGGCCAGCCCTACGGCCAGCAGCCGTACGGCGCCGGGCAGCCGTGGCCCTACACCGGCCCGGCTCGTGCGAACGACGGCGGCGCCACCACCTCGATGGTCATCGGCATCGTCGCGCTGGCGGTCGGCTTCATGTGCGGCATCGGCTTCCTCGCCTCCCCCGTGGCCCTGTTCATGGGTTTGAGCGCGCGCAAGCGGATCGACCGGTCCGGCGGCCGGCTCGACGGTCGTGGCCAGGCGACGGCCGGGTTCTGGCTGGGCGTGGCCGGCACCGTGCTGCTGCTGCTGGCGATCGCCGCGGTGGTGCTGTTCATCGTCGCCGGGGTCAACGGCTTCTTCGACACCACCACCACCTACGACTACGACGGGGTCAACGCGCTCGTCCAGCGCTAGGCGTCCGCTCCGCGCCGATGCCCTCCAGCTCGGCGACGTCGTCGGCCGAGAGGGTGAGACCGGCGCCCAGGACGTTCTCGCGAAGGTGGGCGGTCGAGGACGTGCCCGGGATGAGCAGGATGTTCGGCGACCGCTGCAGCAGCCAGGCCAAGGCGATTGACATCGGGGTCGACCCCAGCCGGGCAGCGATCGAGGAGAGCGTCGAGGACTGAAGCGGCGTGAATCCGCCCAGGGGGAAGAAGGGCACGTAGGCGATGCCCGCGGCGGCCAGCCGGTCCACGAGCGGGTCGTCGTGACGGTGCACCAGGTTGTACCGGTTCTGCACACACACGATCGGCGCGATGCGCCGAGCCTCGTCGACCTGCTCCGCGGTGGCGTTGCTGACGCCGAGGTGTCGGATCAGACCCTGCTGCTGGAGCTCGGCCAAGGTCCCGAACGCCTCGGCGAGCGACTCCGGCTGGGGGCCGTCGGCGTCGCCCAGTCGTAGGTTGACCAGGTCGAGCACGTCGACGCCGAGGGACTCGAGGTTGTCGGCGACCTGGCGCCGGAGGTCATCGGGGCGCCGCGCCGGAGGCCACCCGCCGCGGGCATCGCGCGTCGCTCCCACCTTGGTCGCGATGGTCAGGGTCTCGGGGTAGGGGTGCAGCGCCTCGCGGATCAGCTGGTTGGTGACGCGTGGGCCGTAGGCATCACTGGTGTCGATGTGGGTGATCCCGAGGTCGACCGCCGCTCGCAGCACAGCGAGCGCACCGGTGCGGTCGGCAGGTGGCCCCATCACCCACGGGCCGGCCAACTGCATGGCGCCGTATCCGAAGCGGGTGACCGTGCGGTCACCCAGCGTCCAGGTGCCACCCGGAACAGCGAGAGGGGAAGTGCTCATTCGCCTTGCCTTTCGTCGTGACCTTTCGTCGTGCACATGCAACGGCGGCGCTATCGCCGCGCCGCATCATTGTTGGAGTGCAACTCCCTCCCGGGAAGTGGGCACTTCGAAGTGCGTAACGACCCTCTGCGAAAGGTGAGAACGGTGACGATGACCGCGGCTCAGAAGCGCGCCCAGGCGAAGGTGGAGTACGACGCGTTCCTCGCTCAATGCCCCAGCAGACAACTGCTCGACCGCATCTCCGACAAGTGGGTCGTCCTGATCCTGTGTGCGCTGGGTGGCGACCGGAGCTCGGCCGAGCCCTCCACAGTCGACGCTGGCGGCCCGAGGCCGATGCGCTACTCGGAGATCTCGCGGCGCCTGGCCGGGGTGAGCCAGAAGATGCTCACCCAGACGCTCCGGTCGCTCGAGCGGGATGGGCTCCTCACCCGCACCGTGACGCCGACCGTGCCCGTCACGGTCTCCTACGAGCTGACCGACCTCGGCCTCTCGCTCCACACCATGGCGCGGGGGATGAGGAGCTGGGCGCAGACGCACATGGGCGACGTGCTCGCCAACCGGGACGCGTACGACGCCCGTGCCTAGCGGCGGCGTCGGCGGGTGATCTCGAGCTCGCGGGTGGTCGGGTTGTAGCTGGCCTCGTAGTAGGGATGGTCGGCTCTGCGGTGGTGGTAGAAGCAGAGGCTGATGCAGTTGGCGAGGTCGGTGCTGCCGCCGTCGCGCCAGGGGTGGAGGTGGTGGACCTCGGTCCACTCGGCCCTCACGACGCAGTCCTTGGCCCGGCAGCGTCGGTCGCGGAGCCGGATCGCTTTGCGTTGGGCCGGGCGGAAGAGCCGGTCGGCCCGACCGAGGTCGAGGACCTCGGAGTGGCCGCCGAGCACGGCGGGGAGGATCTTGGCGGTGCAGGCCAGCCGGCGGGCCTCTCCGGGCGATAGGTGGGTGCCGTCGAGCAGCTCCCCGTGCCCGAGCCCGGTGGCCAGGGCGTCGAGGGGGATGGTGACCATCACGGTGGTCGCGTCCCCGCCGTGCTGCGGCAGCCGGGCCGGGTCGAGGTGCTCCAGCAGCGCGCAGAACGCCTGCCCCTTCCGATCGCCCGGGATCTGGGACGCCTCACCCGGCTCGCCCGTGCGGTTCCTCGGCGCGGTGTAGGCCTCCAGGTAGGTCCGCAACCGGATCGCGCTCGCATCCGGAAGGCGGAGGAACGCCTTGGTGGTGCCGTCCCCGGTCGGTTGGAACCGCAGGCTGGTGCGTCGCCAGGCCCGGTCCTCCTCCTCAGCGAGCCGCTTGGCTTCGGTTTCCTCGAACAGCTCGGGGGCGACCATCTCCAGGATCCGCTTGCCGACCGTGCGCAGCTCCTTGGGCTTCAACCGCCGGGCTTCGTCGACCAGGGTGGTCTCGGCCAACTGCACCAGCTGGGTCTACGTCGCGCACGGCCCTGCCCCTGGCGTCCGCGCTGTGCGACCATCGCAGCGTGGAGGGTGTTCGCCGTCCGAGCCGCCCACCGCCGGCACCGCACGGAGCCGACGGCGAGCTCTCCAGCGTCCGCG
>JAPSKJ010000350.1 GCA_031177735.1 Nocardioides sp. | reverse complement strand
GAGCTCGGCTACCACATCGTCGTCGAGGGGATCGAGCGCGAGGAGCAGCTCGCCGTGGTGCGGGCAGACGCGCCGGAGTCGCTCGTCCAGGGCTACCTGCTGCACCGGCCCATGCCGCTGAGCCAGCTCGTCGAGGTGCTGACCGGGGTCCACAACGCCATCCGGCGCTGACGCGCAGGCCGAGCACCCCCGCAAGCAGCCCGCAAGGCGATCACAAGCCGGTGACAGGGGCGCACGGCGAAGGTGGCCGCATGACCACTGCGAAGCTTCGATCCCTGGCAGCCGCGATCGCGAGCCTGACCGCCACCGCTCTCCTCGCCGTCAGCCCGGCGCCCGCCCAGGCGGAGGGGACGGAGTGGCAGGACGGGTACTCCGCGAGCGACACCCTCTACAACTGCATCACCCAGCAGTACTCGACCGGCGTCACGGCCAACGTGGGCTGGTGGTCGCCGACCGGGCAGGTGCCGAAGGTCGGCGAGCCCTTCTACCTGCGTGGCTACGCCGCCCTGATCGGTCTGCCCTGCAACAAGGAGGGCAGCGTGGCGGTCCTGCCCGAGTTCGTGCTGCCCGCCGGCTTCGCCTTCCCCGAGGAGCCGGTGCAGTGGGGCATCAACGCCATCGACGACACCACTCCCACCCTGGGCACCGAGCCGGTCGGCGTCTACTCCGGCGCCCACGGGGGCATCGTGCTGACCGCCGACGAGGCGGGTGAGCACTCCTTCACGATCAAGCGCGGGGAGATCATCGAGTTCCGGTTCCCGGTCGTGGCGACCCGCGAGTTCAAGGGCACCGCGACGCAGGCGCCGATGTGCCAGCTGCGGATGGCCAGCGACGGGCCGTGCAAGCCGTCGGAGTCCGGTGACCACATGCAGGTCGCGTTCTTCACCGCCGGCCACGGCAGCTTGCAGAACGCCGTGATCCCCTACGTCCCTCTGTTCGTGGGCCCGGCCAGCGTGCCGGGCAACAATCCCGGAAACCCGGTGAACCCGGGCAACCCCGGAAACGGGGGCACTCCGGGCGCCCCCGGCTCGCCGATCCCGGGCCAGGTGCAGTCGGCACCGGGCGCGGCCACGGGGACCGTGAAGGCGTCCTACCGGGTCAAGGCGGGCCGTCCGGGCAAGGCGGTGGTGAAGGTCGGCGGTGCCAAGGCACCGACCGGCACGGTCGTGATCCGCGACGTCACCAAGGGCGGCAAGATCGTCGGGCGAGCCAAGCTCACCAGCCGCCACCGGGGCAGCATCACGGTCCGCATCGCCAAGCTGTCGCCCGGGAGTCACCAGCTGGTGGCGCAGTATCTCGGCTCGGCTGACGTCACCGCCGCCGCCTCCCCGCCGAAGACCGTGCGGGTGCGCTGAGTCCGCGACTCCAGGGGGCACCGACGGGCCGCGTCGGTGCCCTCTGGAATGCTTACGCCCCTCGATAGCGCCGCCGTGGGTGGGGGAGGAGGGCGAGAGGGTTGAGCGAGATCGCCGGGGAGCTGGCCCGGGTCAAGGGCGCCTTCGCACAGCCGACCCTCACGCTCCTGCACCAGCGGCAGGCGCCGGTCGTCATCACCATCTTCCGCTCCGCCTTCGGCCGCAACAACAAGCCCATCCCGACCGCCCGGTTGCACGCCCAGGTCGAGGAGCACCTCGCGGAGATCCGTGCGGCCGGAGAGCCCGAGGTGCCCACCGGCACCGGTCGCGACCTGTGCCACCGCTGGATGCGCGGTCAGTGGCTGGTGCGATCCCTCGACGAGACGGGGCAGGAGGTCTACACGCTCACCTCCTACGCCCAGCAGGCGCTGGAGCTGGTCAAGAACCTCGCCCGCGACCGTGCGACGCTCAGCGAGCACCGGATCGCGACCATCCTCGGCACGGTGCGCCGCTTCAACTCCGAGGCCAACCCCGACCGCACCGCCCGGGTCACCATCCTCAACACCGAGATCGCCCGGCTGCAGGCCGAGCGTGACCGGCTCGTCGACGGCGCCGAGATGGTCAGCGCCACCGAGGACTTCATGCTCGAGGGCTTCACCGAGCTGCTCTCGCTCATCTCCGCGCTGCCCAGCGACTTCGCCCGTGTCGAGGAGCGCTTCGCGCAGATCCGCAGCGAGATCCTGGCCGCCTTCAGGGCGGAGGATCGGCCGGCCGGCGACGTCATCGACGACTACCTCGCCCGCGCCGACGCCCTGATGACCGCCACCCACGAGGGTCGGGCCTTCGAGGGGGCCTTCGCGCTCCTGCGCGACGACGCGCTGGTCACCCAGCTGCGGGAGGACCTCACCGCGCTCCTGGAGCACCCGCTCGCCGACAGCATCCTCGGCGAGAGCGACCGCGCTGAGCTGCGGGGCACGGTCCGGCTCGTCCGCGAGGGGCTCGACCGCGTGCTGGCCCAGCGCTCACGCGTCACCGCCACCCTCAAGGAGTACATCGTCTCCCACGACGCCGCCCGCGACCGGGAGCTGGAGCAGACGCTGCGCCAGGTGGAGTCGGAGCTGATGACGTGGATGGCCACCACCGGCCCGCGAGCGGTCCACGACGTGGCGCTGCTGCCGGCACGAGCCGGGATCGAGCACCTCCGCGAGCGGTTCTACGACCCGGCCGACGACGTACTCCCGGAGCGGATCACGCGCGCCGACCCGGCTGACGCGCCCCCGGTGTCGCTGGCCGAGCTGATGGCCCAGGGCGGCCCCCAGCTCGCCGCGCTGCGCCAGCGGCTCGACGACGCCCTCGCCGATCTCGTGCCCGCGGCCTCGCTGGGGGAGCTGTTCGACCGGCTGGAGCCCTCGCTGCGACGCCCGGTCGAGATCTTCGGGCTGCTCCACCTCGCTGCTGACCGCGGCTGGGTGAGCGAGGACGCCGTGGAGCAGTTCACCGCCGTGCGCCACGACGGCACCCGCCGCACCTTCGCCGTGCCGCGCCTGCCGTTGCCCGACCCCGACCTCGCCCCCGCGACGAGAGAGTGACCCGAGGATGACTGCCGACACTGATCTGGACCCCGGCCCGGACGCCGGCGCGCACCTGGCGCCCGGCACCGTCGCGGACGGCGTGCACGCCGACGCCGAGGACGGTTTCGAGCCCGAGGACGACGCGTCGGTCTCGCTCTTCGAGGGCGACGAGGGCGGGCTGGAGTTCGGTCAGCGGCACGCCCTGGTCACCCTGCTCAAGCAGCGGTTCATCAGTGCGCGCACCCACCCTCGCGACTGGCAGGTGCTGGT
>JAPSKJ010000349.1 GCA_031177735.1 Nocardioides sp. | reverse complement strand
GTAGAGCTCCATCCGGCCCCTCCTCTCGCGACTCGCGTGAGCACCTGACCCCGATTGTGGCTTTGTGAACTGGATCACAAGGGGTCTACGAACACATTCCTACCACTCGCGATGCGTGCATGCACGCGCGGGTGCGGAACTGGTCGGATCCCAGCGGGATCGGCCCGCGGGCAGGCTCAGCGGTCGAGCGGGTCGCGCAGGGCGGCGATGGCCACCGCCGCGCCGACCATCGCCACCGCCACCCAGCGCAGGTGGGCCGCGGCCCACGGTGGACCCCAGGCCTGGTCCGCGCCGAGGGCGTACCAGCGGCCGAGGGACTCCGACGCAGCGACCAGAGCCAGCAACCCCAGAGTCGCCGGTTGGGAGGGGCGGTGCAGGTCACGCCAGACGCGCAGCCCGAGGGCGATCGCCACGCCCGCCAGGCCGAGGGCCACCGCCTCCAGGGCGACGTGCCCGACCGGGAACTCCGGCTGGCGCCACCGCAGCATGCCGGCGGCAAGCAGCCACAGCGGTACGACGAGGGCGGCGCCGACCGCGAGCCGGGAGCCGACCCGCACGGCGCGCGGGTAGGGAGACGCCGCGAGCACCTCACCCGTGGGGTCGTCGACGGCGGCGAGCAGGGCGCACGCGAGCAGGACCCCCACCGCGCGGAGCACCTGCAGACCCTCCGGCCCGTCCATCAGCGGGTAGCACCCGACCGTGGCGACTGCGGCGGCGACCGTCGGCACCAGCACGGGCGCGCGCAGCACCGGGGTCCGCGCGGCGCACACCAGTGCCCAGGCGGCACGGCGGCTCACGGCAGCTGCGCCCAGCCGCACAGGACGGTGAACCCGACCGCCACCAGCCCGCCGAGCAGCACCGGGACGCGACGCCGCGCGACCACCAGCAGCGCGCCCAGCGCCGCCATCGCGCACAGGCCGACCAGGTAGCCGACATGCCAGCCCACCGAGCCGGGGACGGTGCCGGCCCAGTTCTCCGGGTAGGTGCCCCAGCGCGCCCAGCTCATCATCGGCCCGAAGTACTCGCCGTCCTCGACGGCGTGCACCGCGATGTTGCCCACGACCACCGCGGCGATCACCACCGCGGCGGCCGTCCGCGCGCGGAACCACCGGGCCACCAGGACGCCGAGCAGCACGGCGCCGGCCAGGGTCACCGGCGCCTGGAGCAGGTGCCACGCGCTCGGCGCCTGCTCGTAGCGGCCGAGCAGCAGGTGCACCACGTGGATCGCGAGCACCACCACGAGCCCGATGACCGCGGTCGCCACCGCCGCCACCTGCAGCGCCAGGGTGCGGAGCACCGGACCGGACGGCAGGGAAGCCAACAGCTCCTCGGAGCCCGCACGCCGGTCACGGCTGGCCACCAGGTTGCCGACCAGGATGAGCATCACCCCGGGGTCGAAGGTCAGCAGGCTGTCGATCGTGGTGAACGCGACGCGGGGGCCCTCGTCGCGGACGAAGGTCTGCACGACCTCGAACGCGAGCAGCCCCCACCCCGCGAGGGAGATGGGATGCAGGACGATCCGCCGCAGCTCCTGGACGGCGAGCCGGGTCAGCACGACGGCCGAGCCCAGGGACATCCGGCGACCGGCCGGGAGCGGCACCACGGGGCTCGGCGACGAGGTCGCCGCCGCGGTCCCACCGGCGTCGGCCCCTGCGGCCGGACCCAGGCCGGTCACGCGGGGCTCCGGGTCCGGTCCGGTCCGAGCAGCAGCAGGTAGCCGTCCTCGATGGACGGGTCCACCAGCTCGGCACCGGATGGCGGGTCGCCGACGAGGTGGTAGCGCCCGGAACCGACGCGCCAGCTCGCGAGCGCCCGGGGGTCCTTCTCGTCGTCCACCCAGACCCGCCCACGCGCGTACGCCGCCAGGTCGGTCGGCGTACCGGCGAACAACGATCGACCGCGGTCGACGACCACCACGTGGGAGCACACCGCGGCGACGTCCTCGGTCTGGTGCGTCGAGAGCACCACGGTGCGGCCGGTGCCCGACTCCGAGACCAGGTCGCGGAAGCGCATCCGCTGCTCGGGGTCCAGACCGACGGTCGGCTCGTCGAGGACGAGCAGCTCCGGTCGCCCGAGCAGCGCCTGCGCCAGCCCGAGCCGTCGGCGCATGCCACCGGAGAGCGCCCGGACCTTCTTGGTCGCGACCTCCGAGAGCCCGACCAGGTCGAGGACCCGCCGCACCTCCTCGTGCCGGCTGCGCCGCTCGGTGTGCTCCTTGAGCACCGCCACGTAGTCGAGTGCCTCGAAGGTGGTGAAGCCGCGGTGGAAGCCGGCCTCCTGCGGCAGGTAGCCCAGCCGTCGGCGGATCTGCAGCCGCTGGTCCTCGTCGGCGGGATCGCGGCCCAGCAACCGCACCGACCCGGCGTCGAGGGGCAGCACCGTGGCGAGCCCGCGCAGCAGTGTGGTCTTGCCGGCCCCGTTCGGGCCGAGCAGGCCGGTGACGCCCGGGTGCGCCACCATGTCGAAGCCGTCGAGGGCTCGATGGCGGCCGTAGCTCTTCGCGAGGCCCTCGGCCTCGATGGTCGGGTTCATCCCAGTCTCCGGATCAGCTCGGGGAGGTCGCGCCGGTAGCCGACGAGCCAGGCGCAAGAGGTCAGCAGGACGGCGAGACAGCCCAGCTGCACGGCGGGCTCGGCGACCAACGCCGGGTCGCCGTGCGGGTGCAGGCCCGAGAGCGCGAGCACCACCCAGGCCCCGCCGAGCACCGTCACGGTGTGCACGGGGGGCACCCGGGCGCCCACGGCGAGGGTGGCACCGGAGAGCGCGAGCGCCGGCAGCAGCCAGGCCGCCGCCTGCCAGGCGTCCCGGGACAGCAGCACCCCGGTCGCCGCCGCCGGCACGAGCGTCGTGGCGACCACCAGCGCCGTGCGCACGGCCAGGAGCCGGAGCGAGGAGTACGGCGCGGCCGAGGCGATCTCGTGGCTGGGGTCGGCGGCCGGGCCGAAGGCGAACGCGACTCCCACCGCCGGGAGCACCGGAGCCACCGCGAGGAAGACCACGAAGCCGTGCGGGTCGCTGCCAGCGGCGATCAGCGCCAGGCACAGCACCAGCACGACTCCGCCGAGCCAGGCCCCGCGCAGGGAGGGGGTCAGGGCGAGCAGCCGCGCGGTCACCTGGTCGACCCCGAAGCGCAGCAGGAGCCACTCGAGCGGTCGCGGTCGGGGCCGCTCGATGCGCTCCCTGACCTCCGCCCAGGCGCGCCC
>JAPSKJ010000348.1 GCA_031177735.1 Nocardioides sp. | reverse complement strand
CTGCGCGAGCAGCGCGCGGCCGTGCCGGGGCAACCGGGGGTGGCGCCGACGCAGGCGATGATCACACTCTCCACGTGCGCGACGCCGGAGGACCACGCGGTCGGGAACTACTGGAGCGACGATTTCGGCAACCCCGAGCACCGCATCGACAAGGTCGGGGTGCTGGTCCGGACGGCCCCGGCCTGAGGCGGCCTGCCGGTCAGCCGAGCACCTCGGCGGCCGAGATCGCCGCGTGCCGATCCTCGATCGCGTCGGCCAGCCGTCGGATCTCGTCGTCGGAGAGGTCGACGCCGACCTCAGCGGCACCCTTGCGCAGCTCGTCGGCCACGACACCCTCTTCGGCGCCGTCCTGCCACGAGGTGACCCGGTCGACGACACTCTGGATCGCAGTCATCCTGTCCTGATCGGTCATGCCGTGGGGGTACCCCGGTGCGTCCGGTCTCACGAATGAGAACCGGGAACCAGCGTGACCGGACCGCCTCGAAATGGGCGCACCGCGGCGTGCTCGCGTGCGACGATGCCGCCCGTGAGCGGGCACAGCGAAGATCTGCCGCCGCAGGTCACACCTGCGCTACCGCGGTCGATATGGATGGTCGCCTGGGGCTCGTTGCTCGGCCAGGTGCTCCTGCTCGCCGAGCGCGGTGGCCGGCACGATGATGCCGCCTCGCTGCTCGGGTCCATGATCCTCGGCGCGCTCTTCGTCGGGTACGTCTCCGCCGGTGTGATCAGGGCCCGGCCCGTCCGACTCTTCCTCGCGTGGATCGTGCTGGTGCTCAGCGTCGTGGGCGCGGTCGCAGAGCTGGTCCTGGTCGCTGAGCTGGTTCCGGTCGACGACTCCGGTGAGCCGACCCTCGACGTGCTCCTGCTCGGGGCCGCGGTCGCCGCCTTGGGCGGTCTCCTGGCATTCAGGCGCAGCGACTGGTACGCCTGGCAGCGCACGAGGCCCTCCGCGCGCGAGGGTGCCCGGATCGGCCGACTGGTGGCGATCGGGGTGCTGGTCGGTGTGCTCACCGGGTTGACCGGGCCGGACAACGGGGACGTCAGCGTGCACAGCGGCGCCGTCGACCACTGACCTCGCGGCCGGAGTGATCGCGGGTGATCGGGACGCTGAGCTCAGCCGGGGCGGGGAGACGTAGTGGCTGCCCGTGACAGTGCATCCACCCGTTACTTGACATAATGTCGCTTATCGGCGGATTCGTTTGAGTGGGCGCTGGAGGTCGGAGAGGACTCGGAGATCACGCTTCCGTTCACGCGGCTGCGCTGATGTAACGCGCGGTTATCCCGCCCGGTGCGCCGTTGCGGCGGCGCACCGGTTGCGACAGCGGCGCACTGGTCCGTGGGCCGAGCCGACCTCGACGCCCACCGTCGACGCCCGTCCTCAGCGAGGTCCGGCGCCACGGTCCGGCCGGGGTTGTCACGCGACGCCGGTCAGGCGTACGGTGGTATATAAGCCGCTACTTATAGGAGTCAGCATGCCCCTGCTCGACGACCCGGTCGCCGTCGCCGGTCTCACGATCCGCGAGGTCCGCACCGGCAGCCGTGACGGCGCCACCACGCGGGTGGTGGTGGCGCGCCGCACCTACCGCACCGACCAGGCCGATCTCTGGGATGCGGTGACCAACCCTGAGCGGATCCCGCGGTGGTTCCTGCCGGTCGCCGGTGACCTGCGGGTGGGCGGTCGCTACCAGGTCGAAGGCAACGCCGGCGGTGTGGTGGAGCGCTGCGACGCGCCCACCTCGCTCGCCGTCACCTGGGAGATGGAGGGCGTCTCCTGGCTGGAGGTGAGCCTCTCCCCCGCTCCGGACGGCACCACGCTGGAGCTGGCGCACGAGGCTGTCGTGCCGCCGGAGTTCTGGAGGCAGTTCGGTCCCGGTGCTGTTGGCCTGGGCTGGGACCTGGCGCTGATGGGCCTCGGCCTGCACATCGACACCCGGACGCCGGTCGACGGCGAGGCGGCCGCGAGTTTCGGTCTGAGCCCTGAGGGTCTGGAGTTCGTCCGGCACGCCGGAAGAGCCTGGGCGGAGGCGGCCATCGCCGACGGTGACGACCCGGAAGCGGCGCAGGCCGCTGCCGAGGGCGCAATCGCGTTCTACACCACCCTGCCCGAGGAGGCTCCGCCTGCGGAATGAATCTCTTCGACGCACTCGGCGACCCCGTCCGCCGGCAGATCCTCGAGCGGCTCTCCCGCGGCGAGCAGGCCGCGGGTGACGTGGTGTCATTCCTGCAGGCGCAGACGACCATCTCCCAGCCAGCGGTCTCGCAACACCTGAAGGTGCTCCGCAAGGCCGGCCTGGTCAGCGTGCGCCCTGACGGAGCCCGACGTCTCTACGCCGTCGCGCCCGCCGCCGTCGAGGCGGCGCGGGACTGGCTGGGGAGCTTGGTCGCCGATCCCCTTGCAGGACTGGCCCAGCCACTGGATGCCCTGGAGACGGAGGTCGCTCGGGGCCGGCGCGAGCGGCGGGCCTCGGCGTCCACGCGCCGGGCGGATCGGGAGACAGGCTGACCGAGCCGCCGGATGGCCCGCGGCCGTGGACCACGACCAGCGGAAGGCGGCAGCTGCCGTGCGCGGCTACGCCGCACAGCTCGGAAGTCGGGTCGGCCCGGTCAGCCGCTGGTGGCCTTGCGTCGTCGGTAGTGACGAGCAGCGCGGGCGCGGTTGCCGCAGGCTGGCGAGCACCATTCGCGACGGTTGTGGTCCTTGGCGAAGTAGAGAACGCAGCCGGGCGCGAGGCAGGCGCGCAGCTCGGGTGGACTGCCGGTTGCGAGCAAGCCGATGAATTCGGTCGCAAGCATCGAGGCGATGGCGGACCCGGCGGGCTGAGAGACCTGCAGCGTGCGCATGGGTTGATGGCCGACCGGCCACGTAACGGCCGGCCAGGCCGGCGCGACAGCCGCGACCTGGTTGACGATCTCGAGCGCCCGGTCGCGGTCGGAGATCGCCGCAGCGGCAGCAGGCCGGGGGTCCTGCGTGGTCTCGGCGGCCAGCCTTCGCAGCGCGTCCCGCAGCCGGCGCAGTTCGGTCGCCGCCTGGTCGAGGTCGACCGGCGGATCTGAGTCCAGCCAGGTGGCAACGCCGGAGGCATGCTCCACCAGGCGCGGGCCTACTGCACGCAGCCAGGCGAGCACCTCGGCCTCCGTGCGGAGCGCGTCGTGGACTCCGCCACGGTCGGCCCAGATGGTGTTCATCAGCTCCACGGGGAGTGGCTCGCC
>JAPSKJ010000347.1 GCA_031177735.1 Nocardioides sp. | reverse complement strand
TTCCATCCGGTTCTCGGCGTGTCGGCAGGGCGCTCGCTCCTCATGGTGAGTGGTGAGGTGGCTGGAGGCGGGCCGACTGCCATTTGGTCAAACGTTTGACATGTGAGTTTTGGCCCCTCTAACTTGACGCCTGTGACCGCCATCACCTCGCGACGTCAGGACGTGCCATGACGGCGACGGAGCTGTTCCCCGTCGATGCTCCGCTCGGCGACGTTCGTGAGATCGCCGCCGACACCTTCGCGCTGAACGCCTCGTTCTGGGGCTTCCCCAACGTCGTGTACCTGCTGCGCAGCGGGCGGGCTTGGGCGTTGGTCGACTCGGGCATCGCCGAGACCCCGGCCCTGGCCATCGCGCCGTTCCTACGCGCGAACGGCGGCTGGGAGAGCCTCGAGCTGGTGCTCGGCACCCACGGCCACCTCGACCACATCGGCGGCAACGGCTGGCTCAAGCAGCACGCTCCTGCCGCCCGGTTCGCCCTCGGCGCCCTGGACGCCGGATGGGCCGAGGACGTCGAGCGCCACTACGTCCAGCTCTACGTCCACGGCGCGCCCGGCCAGTGGCGTCCTGACCCCGCGACCGAGCTGGCGGTGCGGGCTGCCTGCGGCACGCCGGTCGCCATCGATCACCCGCTCGTGGGCGGTGAGGTGCTCACCTTCGGTGACGGGCGCGAGATCGAGGCGCGCCACCTCGGCGCCCACAGCCCGGGCCAGATCCTGTACCTCGACCGCCAGACCGGCTGCGCGTTCTCGGGCGACGCCGTCCAGGGCCCCGGGACGCTCAGCGTCACCACCGGGCAGCAGGACTTCCCGATGTACCGCACCCCGGTCGACTACCTCCGCTCCCTGGAGACGATCAGGTCGGCGGCTCCCGCGGTGCTCTGCACCGCCCACCGGGGAGTGCACCGGGGAGAGCCGGTGACCGAGCTGCTCGACGAGTCGATCAGCTGGCTGGCGGCGTTCGACGACGAGCTGCGCGACATCACCGCCGCTCGGGGCGACCTCGGCCTCGAGGAGGCCGTCGACGCCGTGCTCGAGCGCCGCCCCGGCTACGCCCGGGGCCTGCAGGTGCGGGTGACGACCGCCGAACACCTCGACGGGCTCGTCCGTGACGGCCACCTCCAGCCGTACCTGCGCGGCACACAGAAGCGCTGGCGCACCACCAACCCCCTCTCGGGCCGACCCTCGCACGACCACCTCGCGCTCTGAAGGAGCAACACGACCATGAAGAAGAAGGCACCCCTGATCTCGACCTGCCTGGCGACCACCGGGCTCCTGCTCGCCGGATGCGGAGGCGGCGGAGGCGCCGACTCGGCGACCCCGGCCGCACCCAAGGCGACGATCGGCAGCGACGCCCAGGCGCTCATCGAGGAGCTGCCCGAGGAGCTGTCGTCGCAGTACGCCGGCACCGCCAGCACCGTCGAGACCTCCCCCTACGCGTCGTTCGCGAAGGTCGAGGGCCCCTGGAAGGTGTGCTACTCCGACAGCTTCCAGGGCAACGCCTGGCGCGTCGCGGTGAGCACCGAGCTCGAGCGGCTGGCCGAGCAGTACCAGGAGGCCGGCCTGGTCTCGGAGTTCCAGGTCGCGGTCTCCGAGAACGACGTGTCGCGGCAGAACCAGCAGATCCGGCAGTTCGTCGAGCAGGGCTGCTCGGTGATCATCACGATCGCCGGCTCCTCGACGGGCCTCAACCAGGCCATCGACGCCGCTTACGAGGCCGGCGTCCCGGTGGTGACCATCGCCGGCTCGGTGACGACGCCGAAGGCGGTCAACGTCGACTCCAACTACAGCGTGCTGGGCGCCGACCTCGCGGCCGCCGCGGCCGAGGCCTCCGACAACGTGCTGATGGTCAAGGGCATCGAGGGCAACCCGATCGCGGTGCAGCAGAACGACGCCGCCAAGGCCGCCTGGAGCGAGAGCGGCACCACGATCGCCGCCGAGGTGAACGGCGACTGGACACCCTCGGTCACCAAGGAGGCCACCCTCACGGCGCTGACCACCTTCCCCGGTGACATCGGCGCCGTCTGGTCCACCGGCTCGGAGACCGCGGTGATCGCCCAGGCCTTCAAGGACTCCGGGCGCCCCGCGCCGGTCATCACCGGCTCGATCTCCGGGGACGCCCTCGGCTTCTGGAAGGAGGACCCCGACGCCTTCAAGTTCGACGGTGTCGCCCTCACCCCGTCCTGGACGGCCCAGACCGGCTTCAACATCGCGATGCGGATCCTCGACGGCGCCGGCCCGAAGCTGAGCACCCTGATGGTGCCGGTGCCCACCGTCACCACCGACGACCTGCCCGACCTCTACGCCGACTGCATGACTCCGGACGCCGCCTCGATCTTCCCCGTCGTCGAGGAGGACCCCCTGCCGGCCGAGCTGATGGACGCCTACTTCACGAAGGCCGGCGCCGTCGGGCCGTTCGAGTACTCGCAGACCCCGGACCCGTGCAGCTGAGCGCAGGCGGCGCCGACGAGGCGCCCGCTCCCGAGGTGCGCCTGCACCTGGAGGGGATCCGTCGCACGTTCGGCGAGACGGTCGCGCTGGACGACGTGTCGCTGCGGGTGCGAGCCGGGAGCGTGCACACCATCCTGGGCGAGAACGGCTCCGGCAAGAGCACCCTGGTGAAGATCCTGTCCGGCGTGCTGCCGGCCAACCAGGGGACGGTCCGGGTCGGCGGCGCGTTGCTCGGCGTGGCCAGCCCCGCCCGCGCGCGGCGGCTGGGCATCGCCACGGTCTTCCAGGAGGTGCTGGTCGCCCCCAACCGCAGCGTCACCGAGAACGTCCTGCTCGGGCAGGACTCCTGGCACCGGTGGCACCGACGCGGCCGGGAGCGCGCAGCGGTGGCCCTGGCGGCGCTGGGGGAGCTCTCGCAGCGCCCGTTCGACCCCCGCGCCGAGGTCGGCGAGCTGGACCTGGTGCAGCAGCACCAGGTCGCCATCGCCCGCGCCCTGGCCGTGGAACCCCAGGTGCTCGTGCTCGACGAGTCGACGGCCGCCCTCGACATCGAGGAGCGCGACCTGCTCTTCGCCGCCGTGCGGCGACGGGTGAGCGCCGGCATGGCCGTCATCTTCATCTCCCACCGCATGGACGAGGTCTTGTCGTTGTCCGACGAGGTCACCGTGCTGCGCTCGGGCCGGGTCGTGGCCACCTTGGCCAAGGACGAGCTCGGCGAGCGCCGGCTGCTGGCGCTGCTGAACCCCGAGGCGGTCCGATGAGCACCACGGCCGTGC
>JAPSKJ010000346.1 GCA_031177735.1 Nocardioides sp. | reverse complement strand
TGGTGGGCACGCCGAGGAAGGCGCGCGCCAGCTTGCCGACGGTGACCCGGCCCCGCATCCGGGTCGACCGGCCGATGTCGCGGTTGTCGAAGCGGATCACGAAGAACCCGGCCCCGGCGAGCATCTGGCACAGCTCGAGGTCCCACCAGTTCATCGGGCCGCCGAGCCCCATGACCAGCAGCAGCGGCTCGTCGGCGGGATCACCGATGGTCTGGAAGCACAGCTCGACGCCCGGGGCGACCCGGGCGAGCTGCTCCTCGGAGACAGCCGGCGATGCGGAGGCTGCGGTCAATGCTGGGGGATCACTTGTCGAAGTCGATGGCCGAGTAGGCCTTGAGCTTGGAGAGCTGGTGGTCGCTGATGATCTTGCGGATGGTGCCGCTGCGCGAGCGCATGACCAGCGACTCGGTCGTCGCCCCGCCCGCGCGGTAGTGGACGCCCCGCATCAGGTCACCGTCGGTGATGCCGGTGGCGACGAAGAAGCAGTCGTCGGCGGTGACCAGGTCATCGGTGGTGAGGACGTGGTCGAGGTCGAGGTTGTGACCGGCGTCGATCGCCTTCTGCCGCTCCTCGTCGTCCTGCGGCCACAGCCGGCCCTGGATGACGCCGCCGAGCGCCTTCATCGCGCAGGCGGCGATGATGCCCTCGGGGGTGCCGCCGATGCCGAGGAGCAGGTCGACACCGCTGCCGGCGCGGCCGGCCGCGATGGCGCCGGCGACGTCGCCGTCGGTGATGAACTTGATCCGAGCGCCGGCCGCGCGCACCTCCTCGGCGAGGTCGGCGTGGCGGGGCCGGTCGAGCATGACGACGGTGACGTCGGACGGCTTGACCCCCTTGGCCTTCGCGACCTGGTGGACGTTCTCCCCGACGGGGTAGCGGATGTCGACGACGTCGGCGGCCTCGGGGCCGGTGACGAGCTTCTCCATGTAGAACACCGCCGACGGGTCGTACATGGTGCCGCGCGGCGCGACCGCCAGCACCGCGATGGCGTTGTTCATGCCCTTCGCGGTCAGCGTGGTGCCGTCGATCGGGTCGACCGCGACGTCGCACTCGGGTCCCGTGCCGTCGCCGACCCGCTCGCCGTTGTAGAGCATCGGAGCGTTGTCCTTCTCGCCCTCGCCGATGACGACCACGCCGTCCATCGCGACGGTGGAGATCATCACGCGCATGGCGTTGACGGCCACGCCGTCGGCGCCGTTCTTGTCACCCCGACCGACCCAGCGAGCCGCCGCCATGGCCGCGGCCTCGGTCACCCGCACGAGCTCGAGCGCCAGGTTGCGGTCGGGCGCCTGCGGCGCGACGTCGAGCGGCTCGGGCACAGTGCTGTCGGTCATGGCGCTGACTCTAGCGGCCCGCGGGATGGCTCGCCGTGCCGTAGACCGCCACCTCGCTGGCCTTGACGCTGAACAGCACCCGGCTCCCGGGCGCCAGGTCCAGCTCGGCCACCGACTGGGGCGTGAGGTCGGCCGCGAGATGGCTCACGCTCCCACTCCCGCCAGGTGCGGCCGCCGTCTCGGCGCGCACGCGGACCCGGTCGCCGAGCGGCTCGAGCAGCGTCACCACGACCGGCAGCGCGTTGCGAGGGCTGCCGCCCGGGTCGTGCGCGAAGACCGACACCACCGAGGGTGAGAAGACGGCCACGGCCGGCTCACCGACGGCGGGGGACGGGCCGCCGGGGAAGCCGCGCACCTCCTCGCCGTCGCTGGCGACCGCCTCGCCGGTCCACGTGCCGTCGACCAGGTTGAGCCCGGCGATCCGGGCGGCGAAGGGACTCCGGGGTCGGGAGAGCACCTCCTCGGTCGGACCGTCCTCGACCACCCGTCCGCCGTCGACCACGACCACGCGGTCGGCGAGCAGCAGCGCGTCGAGCGCGTCGTGGGTGACGATCACGGCGGTCCGGTCGGCGAGCACCCCGCGCAGCGTCTGCCGCAGCGCCGGCGCGACCGCCACGTCGAGCGCCGCCATCGGCTCGTCGAGGAGCAGCACCTCCGGCTCCGCGGCCAGTGCCCGGGCGATCGCCACCCGTTGCGCCTGCCCCCCGCTGATCTCGTGCGTACGCCGCCCCGCGAGCGTCTCCACGCCCAGTCGCTCCAGCCAGGCCGCCGCTGCGCTGCGCGCGGCCCGGCGGCGTACTCCCGAGCACCGCGGGGCGAAGGCGACGTTGTCCAGCACGCTCAGGTGGGGGAAGAGGAGCGGGTCCTGCGCCAGCAGCGCGACCCGGCGCTCGTGGGGCGGCACCCAGTGGCCGTCGCCGGCCAGGGTGCGGTCGTGGAGGGTCACCCGGCCGGCGTCGGGCCGCAGCAGGCCGGCGACGAGCCCCAGCACCGTCGACTTGCCGGCGCCGTTGGGTCCCAGCACCGCGACCGTCTCGCCCGGGCGCACGGTCAGGGCGACGTCGACGTCGCGATCGGCGACCGTGGCTTCCACCCGGAGCGTCATCGCACGCCGCCTCGCCGCCAGGTCAAGCCGATCACCGCCACCGCGACCACCACCAGCACGAGACTCAGCGCGACGGCGGCGTCGGGGTCGGTGACCCGCTCGAGGTAGATCTGGATGGGCAGGGTGGCGGTGGTGCCCTGCAGGCTGCCGGCGAAGGTGATGGTGGCCCCGAACTCGCCGAGGCTCCGGGCGAAGGCGAGCACCGCTCCGCTGGCCAGGCCGGGCAGCACCAGCGGCAGGGTGACCCGGCGGAACACGGTGGTGGGGGAGGCGCCGAGGGTGGCGGCGACGGCCTCGTAGCGCTCGCCGGCGGTGCGCAGCGCCCCCTCGAGGCTGATCACCAGGAAGGGCAGCGCGACGAACGTCTGGGCCAGCACGACGGCGGCCGTGGTGAAGGCGACCTCGATGCCGAGCACCTCCAGGGTGGAACCGAGCAGGCCTCGTCGGCCGAAGGTGTGCAGCAGCGCGATGCCGCCGACGACCGGTGGCAGGACCAGGGGGAGGAGCACCAGCGAGCGGACCACGCCCTGGCCGGGAAAGGTGGTGCGCGCGAGCACCGCTGCCATGGGCACGCCGAGCACCACGCACAGCAGGGTGCTGACGGTGGCGGTGCGCAGGCTCAGGTCGAGGGCGTCGAGCGCGGAGTCGGAGGTGACCAGCGCCGGGAAGCCGGCCCAGTCGACGCGGGTGAGCAGCGCGACCAGCGGCACCAGCACGAAGGCGGCACCGACCGCCGCCGGCACGAGCAGCCAGGCGGGCAGCCCGATCCGCGGCGGGGCGCTCAC
>JAPSKJ010000345.1 GCA_031177735.1 Nocardioides sp. | reverse complement strand
CACGAACGAGCAGGGAAGGCGGTCCATCGGTGGAGACCCAGCCCATGTCCGGCACCCCCGCAGATCTGGCCGCGGCCTGGCATGACGTGGTCGGGGACCTCCAACCGAACCAGAAGGCGTGGCTGCGCGCGAGCCAGCCGGTGACTCTGCTGAGTCACAACAACACCGTGCTCGTCGAGGTCCCGAACGACTTCACCCGCAACCAGCTCGAGGGTCGGCTGCGCAACCAGCTGGAGGAGGCCCTCAGCGTCCGCTTCGGCCGCGACGTGCGGATCGCCGTCACGGTCAACCCCGACCTCGATCCCGAGCTGGGTGCCCCCGCGCCGAGCGCGCAGGCTGGCGAACCGCAAGCCTCCCCTGACGTATCGATGAATCGATCCATCGATATGTCGACAAATCCGCCGAGCGGCGCCCCGTCCGACCTGGGCACCGCCCCCGAGGCTCCGCCTCCGAGCCGCTCGGCCACCGAGGGCGAGCGCAGCGGATCCCTCGAGACACGCCTGAACCCGAAGTACACCTTCGAGACGTTCGTCATCGGGTCCTCCAACCGCTTCCCCCACGCGGCTGCCGTCGCCGTGAGCGAGGCGCCCGGCAAGGCCTACAACCCGCTCCTCGTCTACGGCGAGTCCGGGCTCGGCAAGACCCATCTCCTCCACGCCATCGGCCACTACGTGCGCAGCCTCTACACCGGCGCCAAGGTCCGATACGTCTCCAGCGAGGAGTTCACCAACGAGTTCATCAACGCGATCCGCGACGACCGGCAGGACCGGTTCAAGCGGCGCTACCGCGACGTCGACGTCCTGCTCATCGACGACATCCAGTTCCTGGAGGGAAAGACCCAGACCCAGGAGGAGTTCTTCCACACCTTCAACACCCTCCACAACGCCAACAAGCAGATCGTGCTGACCAGCGACCGGCCACCCAAGCGCCTCGAGGCGCTGGAGGACCGGCTCCGCAACCGGTTCGAGTGGGGCCTGATCACCGACGTCCAGCCGCCCGATGTCGAGACACGCATCGCGATCCTTCGCAAGAAGGCCGCGATGGACCGGCTCACCGCACCCCCCGACGTGCTGGAGTTCATCGCGACCAAGATCCAGACCAACATCCGCGAGCTCGAGGGTGCCCTCATCCGCGTGACGGCGTTCGCCAACCTCAACCGCCAGGAGGTCGACATGACCCTGGCCGAGATCGTCCTGAAGGACCTGATCCCGGAGGGTGGGGAGCCGGAGATCACCGCCGCGCTGATCATCGCCCAGACGGCGGCGTACTTCGGGCTCAGCATCGAGGAGCTCACCGGCCCCTCCCGTGGTCGTCACCTCGTGATGGCCCGCCAGATCGCCATGTACCTCTGCCGCGAGCTCACCGACCTGTCCCTGCCGAAGATCGGCGCGCAGTTCGGCAACCGGGACCACACGACGGTGATGTACGCCGAGCGCAAGATCAACCAGCTCCTGGCCGAGCGCCGCGCCGTGTTCAACCAGGTCAGCGAGCTCACCAACCGCGTGAAGATGCAGGCCAGGCAGGTCTGAGGCGGCAACGCCACGCACCACGCGGGCCCTGGGTCAGCAGGGATGGCGCCGGCTCCTCGGACGAGGGCCGGCGCCATCCCCCATTTTGGGGACGCCAGTGCGTGGGAGCGCCGCTCGCCGACCCGCGCGGGCAATATTTCTGTGCTCTGTGCCCTGTGGAGAAACGCCGCCGCGGGGTACGAATCACACGGGGAGGATCTGTCCATACGCCGCGGCCCGCCCGGTGGACGATCGCCGCGGTGCACACCGGTGCCTTGTTGTTCACGACGTCGTGCACAGCCCCTGTGCAGGACGAACGCGGCGCACGACCAGCGCAAACGCCGGTCCTCCACAGTTTCCACCGAGCCTCTTACCACTCCGGGTCTCCAACTGGGTCGATCCTCCGACACACTCCACCCGGCCCCTTTCCTGGGGACAAACCTCCTGACGCGCGACTCGTGCGGCCTGCTCGGCGGAACCACAATCTCCACCGGCCCTGACCCGCGGAGCGGTCGCGTGGCAGGATTCATCTCCCAACCGGCCGCGCACCATCGACCGACCCCCCGAGCCACCCAGTCCACACCTCGAAGGAACCCGCCATCGTGAAGTTCCGCGTCGACCGCGACGTGCTCGCGGATGCCGTCGCCTGGGCTGCCCGCAGCCTTCCGGTCCGCCCGAGCTCCCCCGTGCTCTCCGGTCTGCTGATCGAGGCCGGCGACGAGGGCCTGGTCCTCTCGACCTTCGACTACGAGACGTCCGCTCGTGCGACGTTGTCGGCCGAGGTCAGCGATGAGGGCAAGGCGCTCGTCAGCGGTCGCTTGCTCGCCGACATCTGCCGCAGCCTGCCCGCCAAGCCGGTCGAGATGGTGCTCGACGGCGCACGCGTCAGCCTGACGTGCGGATCCGCCCGGTTCAGCCTCCAGACGATGCCCGTCGAGGACTACCCGACGCTGCCCCAGATGCCCGGCGCGAGCGGCACCGTGAAGAGCGATCTCTTCGCCCACGCCGTCGCCCAGGCGGTCACCGCTGCCGGTCGCGACGACATGCTTCCGGTGCTCACCGGCGTGCGCCTCGAGATCGAGGGCTCGACCATCTCGCTCCTGGCCACCGACCGGTTCCGGCTCTCCCACCGCGAGCTGGAGTGGGACCCCAACACTCCGGACGCGAGCATGGCGGCGCTCGTCCCGGCGAAGGTGCTGGCGGACACCGCGAAGTCGCTGACCAGCGGCAGCGAGGTGACTATCGCGCTCTCGGCCGGTGGTGTCGGTGAAGGCATCATCGGGTTCGAGGGCGCGGCCGCCGGCGGCGTACGGCGCACGACGACCCGCCTGCTCGACGGCGAGTTCCCGAAGGTGCGCAGCCTGTTCCCCAACGAGCACCTCACGGTCGCCCGGGTCGACAAGGCCTCCCTGATCGAGACCGTCAAGCGGGTCAGCCTCGTCGCCGAGCGCAACACCGCGGTGCAGCTGGCCTTCGCCGACGGGGTGCTCACCCTCGACGCCGGATCGGGTGATGAGGCGCAGGCCTCGGAGTCGATCGAGGCCGCGATCGACGGCGACCCGCTCACCACCGGCTTCAACCCGCAGTTCCTCCTCGACGGGCTCACCGCGATCGACCAGCAGGTCGTCGAGCTGGCCTTCACCCAGGCCTCCAAGCCGGTCGTCATCAGCGGCTCGGTCGCCGACGAAGCCGCCGATCCCGGCTTCCGCTACCTGCT
>JAPSKJ010000344.1 GCA_031177735.1 Nocardioides sp. | reverse complement strand
GTGGTGTTCAGCCCGCCCGGCGTGATCGCCGACGACGTGATCCGCGATCTTGTCGCCGCCGAGCCGGAGGGTCGAGTCGTGCTCGTCGTCACCGACGACCAGGAGCTCGCCCGTGACGTCGCGCGGTCGGGTGCCCGGTCAGTGCCGGTCGGCCAGCTCGGCCCGCTGATCCAGGTCCGGTAGTCCGGAAGCCCTGGTCACGGGCTCGGTCCAGCGGAGGCCCCGATCGACCCACACCCGCGCCGCGAGCCCACCCATCAGGGTCGTCAGTGCGAAGAACGTCCCCATGGGGATGGGATAGCGGAGCACCAGCCCGAGTGCCGAGTTCCAGCTCCAGGCCCATTCCTCGATGCGCACAAGTAGGTCGAGGCTCGCCCCGAGCGCCAGCACGCCGACCTGGAGGCCGAGGAGCGGTCCGACGACGGCACGTGCCACGCGGCCGACATGATGGGCGGTCGCGGCGTAGAGCGGGAAGACGCAGACCAGGGTTTCCAGCGTCAGCCGGTAGCCCCAGAAGCCGGACCCGCCGTGGAAAGCGTTCATGTTGCCCTGGATGAGCAGGTAGACGAGCCCCGCCAGCGCGAAGCCGCGGGTCCAGCCGGGCGCCTGCCGCCACCCGCGGACTACCGCCGGCAGCAGAAGGACGAGCACGGGCGTCCACACGAGCAGGCCGCGGTCGGGCGCGACGAGGAGCCCCAGCTGGTTGATGACGCTGTCGAGCAGCGGGGACTGGCTGGCACGTGCGGCGTACTGCTCGACGCTCCCGTAGCCCCCCGAGGGCCACCACGAGTCGTAGATCCACCGGCTCCACAGCGACGCCAGTCCCATCAGCGCCATGCTCGGGACGCCGACCTGCACCGCCACGGACGCCCGCCGGCGCCACAGGGCGAGCCCCAAGCCCACCACGGCGACGATCACCGCCACGTGCAGCCGACCCCACAGGCCTATCCCCCCGAACAGGCCGAGCAACCACCAGCGCTCCCGCCGTGCTGCCCAGGCCATGCCGGCCAGCCCGAAGACGGTGACGGAGTGGGTGTGCATGCCGTCCGCGGCGACGCTCCACACCGGCGTGCCGAGCCCGAGTGCGCCGACCGAGAGGCGCTGCGCCGCCGTGGACACCAGGCCGTCGAGGGCACGGAAGAGCAGCGCCATGGCGAGGGCCACCAGCAGCGCTGCGGTCAGGGCTGCCGGCACCAAGGAGAACGACTCCGGCGCCGCGCCGACGCCGAACATCCGCGCGACGAGGTACGCCGGCACGGCCGCGGCGATCGAGCCCGGCGAGCGGTAGACGACGGTGTGGCCGTCCGGAGTCTCACCCAGCCACAGCCGCTCGGGGTCGCGGATCGCGATCGCGTCCGTGTCGATGCCGTCCAGCCACGGCGCACCGGTCGTGGCGATCCGCCAGGCGGCGACCGACGAGGAGTCGACGTCGTTCATGGGGTAGTCGGCGTTGACGGAGACCGCGTAGACGGCGAACAGGGCGACCACGGCGAGGCCACCCCCGAAGCGGCGGCCGAGCGCACGGGGTGTCATGACGCGATTGTCCGGCTGGTGGGGCTGGCAAGTGACGACTTGGCCGGAATTCGTCCTTTCGGTCACCCGGGGGCGCTCCACTCGAGCCACCCGCCCGCGGCCCGCCGGTGAGCCACGCGAGCAGCGAGCACTGTCGGCGGTGCCTGTCACCGTCAGGCACATGACAACGCGAATCGACTGCGACACCTGCGTGGTGCGTGGCCTGGCCTGCCACGACTGCGTGGTGACCGTGCTGCTCGGGCCGCCGCCCGAGCTGGCCCTCGACGATGACGAGTGCCGGGCGCTGGAGGTGCTCGCCGACGGTGGACTGGTGCCTCCGCTCCGCCTCGTCCAACCGCTCGACGCCGGCCCGGACCCGGTGCTGGACATCGAGTCGGCCTGAGCGCACAACATGCCGGACAGGGGGTTTGGCACGGGGCGGCCGGGGCGCTTATGGTTCAGGCCACTGGTGCTCGTGGAAGTGGACCGCCCGGTCCGCGCGAGCACCGCGCTGAGTCTGGGCCACTGAGCCCGGAGCCGGGGAACCACCGGTGCGGCGGCGTGAGCCGCAGCACCACCTGGGGTGAATCCCTTGCGAGCCGCCGACCGTGGTCGATGGGGAGCAGGGGTAGGGCACGTCGAGCCCGAACCCGTCAGCTCACCCGGTAGGCGTCACCGACACCCTGAGGAGACCGCCCGCTCGTGCACTACGGACGGAACCGAGTCATCACCGCTCTCGCGGCCCTTGCCCTGATCGGCAGCGCCACGGTGGCCTCGTCGCCGGCTCAGGCCGAGCCGGACATCGACGACGTCAAGCAGCGAGTCGACAACCTCTACCACGAGGCGGAGCAGGCGCAGGAGCGCTACCACGACACCAAGCTCCGCCTCGACGCGCTCCGTGAGGAGCTCGAGAGCCTGCGCGCGGACCAGAAGCGGCAGAGCACCGAGGTGGCCGAGGTCCGCGACGACCTCCGGGCCACGATGCTGCGGCAGTACGAAGGCTCCGACCTCTCCGCTGTCGGCCAGGTCGTCGTCGCCGAGGATCCTCAGGAGTTCATGTCCGGCCTGACCACCATGTCGGCCGTCTCCAGCGTCCAGTCGGCGCTCTACGACGCCTACGCGACGCAGGTCGACGCGCTGGAGCTTCGTCGCGACGCGACCGAGCGGCGTGTGGCGGAGATCTCCGAGGCCGAGCAGGCCCTCGCCGAGGAGAAGGCCGCCGTCGACGACAAGCTCGCCGACGCCGAGGCGCTGCTCGACAAGCTGGAGGCCGAGGAGCGCGAGGCCATGCTCTCCCGTGGTGTGGTCCGAGTGCCGAGCGACGTTCCGGCCTCCGGACGTGCAGCCGCCGCGGTCGACTACGCCCTGGCCCAGGTCGGTGACGCCTACGTCTACGGCGCGGCCGGTGAGAGCGCGTTCGACTGCTCCGGCCTGACCATGCGTGCGTGGGGCACCGCGGGCGTGGGCCTGCCGCACTCCTCGAGCGCACAGTTCGGCACCGGCACCCGCGTCTCCGAGAGCGACCTGCAGCCGGGCGACCTGGTCTTCTACTACAGCCCGATCAGCCACGTCGGCATGTACATCGGCAACGGCATGATCGTGCACGCCGCCAACCCGGGTGCGGGCGTGCGTGTCGACAGCCTGCACTCCATGCCTTACGTCGGCGCCGTCCGGCCCGGCTGACGGCCCTGGCACCTGACCGGTCGAAGGCCGGCCGCCCAC
>JAPSKJ010000343.1 GCA_031177735.1 Nocardioides sp. | reverse complement strand
CGCGGCAGCCACCTCCCGCTGCGGGCCGCCACGCCGACTCGGAGGGTCAGCCGACCGACTTGCCCGCCGACGACAAGTGCTCGCACGCCTCGACGACGCGGGCGGCCATGCCGGCCTCGGCGGCCTTGCCCCACGAGCGCGGGTCGTAGGCCTTCTTGTTGCCGACCTCGCCGTCGACCTTCAGCACGCCGTCGTAGTTGCGGAACATGTGATCCGCCACCGGGCGGGTGTAGGCGTACTGCGTGTCGGTGTCGACGTTCATCTTCACCACGCCGTAGGACACCGCGGCTGCGATCTCCTCCGCACTCGAGCCCGAGCCGCCGTGGAAGACCAGGTTGAACGGCTTGGATCCCTCCGGCATGCCCAGCTTGCCGGCGACGGCCTCCTGGGCCGCCTTCAAGATCTCGGGGCGCAGCTTGACGTTGCCGGGCTTGTAGACGCCGTGCACGTTCCCGAAGGTCAGCGCCGTCATGTAGGCGCCCTTCTCGCCGACCCCGAGCGCCTCGGCGGTCGCGATGGCGTCCTCGGGCGTGGAGTACAGCTTGTCGTCGATCGCCCCGACGATGCCGTCCTCCTCGCCGCCCACGACGCCGACCTCGATCTCGAGGACGATGCGGGCCGCGTGGCACTTGGCGAGGAGTTCCTCGGCGATCTGCAGGTTCTCCTCCAGCGGCACGGCCGAGCCGTCCCACATGTGGCTCTGGAACAGCGGCGCCTCACCACGCGCGACCCGCTCGGCGGAGAGGTCCAGCAGCGGCCGGACGAAGCCGTCCAGCTTGTCCTTGGGGCAGTGGTCGGTGTGCAGCGCGATGTTGACGGGATAGGCCTTGGCGACCTCGGCGGCGTACGCCGCGAACGCGACCGACCCGGTCACCATGTTCTTGACCGTCGGGCCGGAGAGGTACTCCGCACCCCCGGTTGAGATCTGGATGATCCCGTCGGAGCCGGCCTCTGCGAAGCCCGCGAGCGCAGCGTTCAGCGTCTGCGACGACGACACGTTGATCGCCGGGTAGGCGAAGCCCTTGTCCTTCGCGGTGGCGAGCATCTCGGCGTACTTCTCGGGGGTGGCGATGGGCATGCTGGTCGGGCTCCTCGAGCGTCGTCTGGTCGGCTCCGGCTCACCTTAGTGGGAGTTCCGCACCTGACCGGTTTGGCACGATCCAAGGCTCTCGATGCGACCGCCGCGACAGCCTCCGGCCGGGTTGCTCCGTCGTCGGCAGTGAACGAGGGAGCACCCTGTGACCGACCTGTACCCGGCCGACGCCACGTCCTCGTTCGGCGAGTCGACCCCCTTGACGGAATACCCCCTGGGGGTACGGTGTTCTCGGAGTGCAAGGCACTCGACTGAAGGAGGCATACCGTGAACCCACGCAACGCACTGGCCGCCAACGCCACGCTCCACTGCCTCACCGGCTGCGCGATCGGCGAGATCCTCGGCCTCATGATCGGCACCGCCGTCGGACTCTCGACCGGCGCGACGATCGCCCTCGCCGTCGGCCTGGCGTTCCTCTTCGGCTATGCGCTCTCGACACTGCCGCTGATCCAGGCCGGGCTCGGCTTCTTCGCCGCTCTCAGCGTCGTGTTCGCAGCCGACACCCTGTCGATCGCCGTGATGGAGCTCGTCGACAACGCGGTGATGGCGCTCATCCCGGGAGCGATGGACGCCGGCCTGGTCAACCCCATGTTCTGGATCGGGATGATGATCGCGCTGAGTGCCGCGTTCATCGCCGCGTTCCCGGTCAACCGCTACCTCATCGACAAGGGCAAGGGCCACGCCCTGACCCACCGGTTCCACGCCGACCACGACCACGGACGCTCCGATCATGACGTGGCCGGCCATCACCCGGCCGCCCACGAGCACGACCACCACCACCACTGAGAGCGAGGCAGCCATGAACACCAACGTCCTTGCCGCCGGTGTCGTCGGGTTCCTCCTCGGGGGCCTCACGGTCTCCGTCGCTGCGGAGCTCGAGGACGAGGACCCGCGCCCGCCCGCGCACGGAAGCCAGCACAGCCTCGTCGTGCGCGGTCGCTGACGGCCTCACGGATGGCAACCGCTCGGGTCTGCTCCGTCGGCGTCCGGCCACCACGCGGGTGTCGCTTCCTGCACCCGAACGCCTGACGGGGCGCCGCGCTTCTGCTGAGAATGGGGTCCCCGACCCAGGAGTGCTCGTGGCCGTCCGCCGTCCTCTGCTGCTGTCCCTCCTCGCGCTCGTGGCATCGCTGGTGCCCATGCCGCCAGCACCGGCGGCCGCTCCGCCGCAGCCGCCGGCGGTCGGGACCTGCAAGAACTACGACTGGCCCGACATCGACAAGTACAGCGAGAGCTCGCCCGCGGTCGGGTGCGACGGCCCCCACACCGCGCGCGTGAGCGCCGTCGGGCGAGTGCCGAGGGGCACGACGTACCGATCGCTCGCCGCCCTCGAGGCCGTCCCCCGCTGGGTCGGCAGGGCGTGCCTCGCCGGCGAGGAACAGCTGCTCGGCGGGAGCGCGTGGCAGCGGGAGCTCACCGCCTACACGACGCTGTGGTTCGTGCCGACGCGCGCGGAATGGCACGCCGGCGCCAGGTGGTTCCGGTGCGACACGGTGCTCCGCGGATCGTCGAGCCTGCTCCCGATGCCGACGACGGCCGCGCCGTTGCTCGAGACGGCGCCCTCCGCGGCAGTGCACCGGTGCCTGGGCAGGCGGGTCGCGGTCTGGTTTTCCTGCTCCGAACCGCACACCTACTGGGCGCGGACCACGTTCGTGATCCCACGCAGGGCCGCGGGCGACCGTGACGCGATCATGCGAGCCGCCGCCCGCCAGTGCGCGCGGGACGGCGCCGTGCGCTACACGTGGCCGTCGGCGTCGATGATCCGCGCCGGACTGCGGCTCGGTGTCTGCTACGTGCCTGCCTGAGGCTCACCCGCGCCAGGCGTCCGCGGAGGAGAGGTCGGCGTGCTCCCTGATCCAGGAGTGCATGGCGATCGCCGCCGCGGAGGAGGCGTTGATCGACCGCGTCGAGCCGAACTGCGCGATCGAGAAGGTGCCGTCGCAGGCGGTGCGGGCCTGCTCGGACAGGCCGGGCCCCTCCTGGCCGAAGAGGAAGCAGACCTCGCGCGGGACCGTCATCGTCTCCAGGTGCAGCGAGCCGGGCAGGTTGTCGATGCCGAGCAGCCGCACGCCCCGCGCGTGGAGGTAGTCGGCGAGCTCCGGCACCGACCCGTGGTGGCGGATGTGCTGGTAGCGGTCGGTGA
>JAPSKJ010000342.1 GCA_031177735.1 Nocardioides sp. | reverse complement strand
CGCACGCTCGGGCGGCTCCGCCATGGGAACCACCAGCAGGTCGCGGTCACCGGCGTGGATGACGCCCACCTTGCCGTGCAGCCACGCGTCCCACGCCGAGATCCGGAACGGCACCGCGGGGGCGTCGGCCCACGACACCACGCGCGGGCGGGGACTGTGCACCTCGATCATGCTTGCCGGATCGGCGGTGGCCCGGCCCACCTGAGTGCTCCGCCCGGTGCTTCCGCGCGTTCCCCCGGGCCGCAGCGGGCCGAGGGTCGATGATCGTCCCGTGTACGCCGACCCCGAGGCCTGTCCCGACTGCCGACTGCCGATCAACGCAGGCGCGACAGCCTGCCCGCACTGCGCCCTCTCGCTGACCGGGCCGACCGCCCAGCAGCTCTTCGTCACCCTGCAGCACGCCGATCGGTTGGTGGCCGAGCTCCGAGCGGCATCGGGCAGGCCGTCCTCCGTCCCGGCACCCGGCGCGGCGCCGACCCCGGCGGTCGCCCCGACGGCCGGCGCCGCCGCCTCCGGCACCCGGACGGCGGGCCTACCGGCGTACCCCTCCGCTCCCCCGCGACCACGGCGCCGCCTGCTCAACCTCGACACGGTGCCGGCGATCCTGGTCGGCGTCGGCGCGCTCTGCCTGCTGGTCGCGGCCCTGGTCTTCCTCGCGGTCGCGTGGAGCGTCCTCGGCGTCGGGGGCCGAGCCGTGACCCTCGTGGTGCTGACCGCCGCGTTCGGTGCGGTGGCGCTGCTGCTCACCCGCAAGGGCCTGCGCGCGGGCGCCGAGGGCCTGTGGGCTGTCACGCTCGGCCTGGTGGCGCTCGACGTCGTCGGCCTGGAGTACGCCGGCTGGCTGGGCGAGGTGCCCGGGGGTTGGCTGCTCGCGGCGACCGGCGGTGCCCTCGCCGCGGCCGGCGTCGCGGTCGGCACACTCGGACGGTCGAGCGCCGTGCAGCGGCTGATCGTGCCGGAGCTGCTCGGCGGTCTCGGTGTGCTGGTGGGCTGCGCGGGGATGGTCGGTGCGTGGGCCGTGGACATCGGTGACCTGGCCATCGCTGCCGTCCTCACCCTCGGGCTCGCCGCGCTCGCCCAGGTGCTGCGGCTCCGGGCGGCGCTGGTGGTGCTGCTGGTCTCGGCTGCCGGGTGGTGGTCGGTCCTCGCGATCGTCGGTCTCGACCACGCCGGGCGGCGCGCCGACCTCGCCCACCTGTGGGGTGAGGGTCGCGCCTGGCCGCTCCTGGTGGCGATGGGGCTCGCCGCGGCCGTCGCGGCCTACCCGCGCGCGGACCGGTGGCTGCGCGTCCTCGCGGCTGCGGGTGGATGTGCCGTGGCGCTGGCCGTGGTCGCGGTCCCGTTCGGTGACGAGGAGTTCCACTGGGTGCTGGTGGCTGGCAGCGGCCTGCTGGTGGGCCTCGCGCTGGTGGTGCGGCGTCTCCCGCACCCGTGGCGGCTGGCGCCCCTCGCGGCGGTGCTGCCGGTGGCGCTGACCGTGGGCGTCGGGTGCGTGCTCTGCGCCGCCGTCGCGCTCCAGCGCCTGTGGCGCGACGAGCCGTGGTCGGTCGGAGCCGACGCCGTGCTGCGCCGGCCCGACCTGGACTTCAGCGCACTGCCGCTCGTGCCGGCCCTCGCCGCCCTGCTGGTCACGGCCGGGCTGCTGGCGCCGCTCCTCACTCCGGCTCTCGGGGCTCGCCGGACGACGCGGCAGGAGTGGGTCTGGGCTGGCGTCACCGTCCTCGGGCTGGGTGCCGTGGTCACCCTCGCCCACCACGACCTGCCGCGCTGGGTGGTGTCGGCGGCGCTGGTCGTGCTCGTCCTGCTCCTCGCCGAGGAGGCGCTGCTGCGGCGGGACCCGGCGCCGGTGCGGCTGGTCGCGGCGGCCGTCGCGGGCCTCGCTGCCGTCGCCGCCGCGCTGCCGAGCGACGTCCTCACCGCGATCACCCTGGTGGTGCTGATCGCGGTGCTCGTGCCGGTCGACGTGCGCGGCCGCGGGGCCGACCGACCGGGCTGGGTCGGTGACGGCGCCGCGGCGACGTGGGTGATCGCGGTCGCAGGACTGATCTGGTCGGCGGGGCACGCCCTCGACCTGGCGCGCCCGCATGTTGCCCTGGCGACCGTCGCGGTGCTGGGCCTGCTGGCACTGGGCCGGTCGCTGGCGGCGTACGAGATCGCGGCCTGGGCGGGCATCGCCGTCTCCGTCCTGCTCGTCGTCGACGACGCCATCTGGCTGGCGGTGGCGCTGACAGTGGCCGGCGCGCTCGCCGCCGCGGCCGCGCTGGTCCGCGACGACCGGCGGGAGCTGGGCTGGGTCGGCACCGCCCTGCTCACGGCAGCGACCTGGGTCAGGCTGCTCGACCTCGGGGAGACCACCCCGGAGTGGTACACGCTCCCGCTCGCCACCGGCCTGGTGGTCTACGGGGTGGTCCGGATGCTCCGCGACCGCGACGTCGCCAGCCTGCCCGCGCTGGCGCCCGGTCTGGGTCTCGCCCTCACGCCGAGCCTGCTCGTCGCGCTGGTCGAGCCGGTCTCGCTGCGCGCCCTGCTGCTCGGCCTGGCCTGCGCGGTGCTGGTGCTGGTCGGGTTCGCACTGCGCTGGGAGGCGCCGCTGCTCATCGGTGCCGCGGTCGGCGTGGTGCTGGTGCTGCGCCAGGCGATCGAGGCGGAGGTGCTGCAGCAGTGGTACTCGATCGGCCTCGTCGGCGCCCTCGTCCTCGTCGTGGGCGTGACGTGGGAGGCGCGGCTGCGCCAGCTGCGCCGAGCCTTCGCCTACGTGCGCGAGATGCGCTGAGCGGGCTGCGACACCTGCGGGCGTCCCGCGCGGCACCCGCTAGCCTCACCGACGTGAGCGAGCTGCCCGCGTTCGAGGTCGTCCGGCGGGTCCGGCCGGTCGCGCTGCTGGCCCCGGAGCACGCCGCCCTCGACGTGACCGACCCCGGCCCGGTCTCCGACACCGCGTGTGCCCAGCTCGCGCCGGCGACGACCGTGCAGGCCGACCTGCCACCCGCCCGCGCGGAGCGGGTCGAGCTGGTCATCACCTCCGGCACCGACCGGCTCGCCTGCTGGTTGGACCCCGACGGGCGGGCCGGCCTGAGCGTCACCGCCGCCGGCACGACGAAGGAGCACCGCAGTCGTCGGCGCGGCCGGGTCAGCGGTGCGGTCGACCGCCTGGCGCTGACGCTGACGGGGATGCACCTGACCGTCTTCGTGCAGCAGCCCGGGGGCGAGTGGGTCGCCGTGGGGCGGACCGATCTG
>JAPSKJ010000341.1 GCA_031177735.1 Nocardioides sp. | reverse complement strand
GGATCGGAGCCGGCTCAGGCGGCGAGGGTGTGCTTCGCCGACCCGGCGGCGCGGTCGCCGGTCGCGACCGTCTGCTCGGCGCCGCACCAGCAGGTGAAGGAGACGCGGGTGCCGGCTTCGGTCTCGGCGACCGCCGTCAGCTGGCTGGGGAAGATCAGCTGGCGCCGCTGGCAGGCGGTGCACTCGTGGACGAACATGCCGAGCATCGTGGATTCCTCGCGCTTGAAGATCGGGGTGACACCCCCAATGATGGCGCGCTCCTACTCATAGAGGTAGGCGATCCTTCCGTGGCTTTCCCTAGGATGTTCCTATGCTTTCCCTGCATCAGCTGCGGTGCTTCCTGACGACCTACGAGACGGGGTCGCTCACGGCGGCGGCTGAGGAGCTCGGTTACGCCCAGCCGTCGGTCTCCGAGCAGATCCGCGCCCTGGAGAAGTCCCTCGGCGTGCAGTTGTTCCGGCGGGTCGGTCGGGGGGTCGTACCCACCACAGTCGCCGACGAGCTGCGCCCGCACGCCGAGCGCACCCTCGCCGCCGCCGAGGAGGCCCGCAAGGCGGTCCAGGCCGTCAAGCAGTTCGAGACCGGGACGATCCGGTTCGGGATGTTCGGGCAAGCCAGGCTCTACGCCGGCGCGCAGCTGGTCGCCGACGTGCTGGCGCGCTACCCCGGCGTCCGGGTCGAGCTGATCGGGGCGAACTCGGCGGACGTGTTCGAGCAGCTGCGCCGCGGGCGGCTCGAGGCGGCGATCATCGCGGTGACGGGGGTGGCCAGCGAGGGGATGGCCATCACGCCCGTGGCCAAGGACGAGCTGGTGTACATCAGCGCCGATCCGGCGCACCTGACCCTGCCCGTCACCGCGCACCGGCTCGCCCTGTCGACGCTGGTGATGTACGAGACGACCTGGCGGGCCAACGACTCGATCCGGACGATCATGCGCAACCTGCTCCACGAGACCGGCCGCAACCCGCCCACCCGCATCGAGGTGGAGGACGTGGAGTCCGCCATCGAGCTGGTCGGGCTGGGGTTGGCCGACTCCGTCGTGCCGAAGGGCGCGGCGATGCAGCTGCTCCCCCGGCTCGCGCCGAACGCCGGGTGGGTCTCGCTGCGCCCCAAGCAGTACGACACCTTCGCGATCGTGCACCGGGCCGACGCGACCCTCTCGCCGGCCGCGCGGCTGATGATCGAGCTCGCCACAGCGCGGATCCAGGAGATCGCCGAGCCGATCAACCCGCGCTGACCGCGAGATGGGGAGCGGGCCGCCCCGAGGGCCGGGTCAGCAGGACAGGCCGTCGTCGGGGACGGTTCCGTCGAGGAGGAAGGACTCCACCGCGTCGTCCACGCACTGGTTGCCGGAGTGGTAGCCGGTGTGGCCGTCACCGTCGCGGCTGACCAGCACGCCGCTCTCGAGCTCCTCGGCCAGCGCGACGGCCCACTCATAGGGCGTCGCGGGGTCGCGGGTGGTGCCGATGACGACGATCGGCGGAGCGCCGGGAGCGTCGATCTCCGGCGGCGGCTCCGCGGCCTGGACCTGTGCGCCGGCGCAGGCGGTCATACCCCACGCGAACACGTCGCCGAACGTCGGCGAGGCCGCACGGAAGTCGTCCAGCTCACCGTCGACCTGGTCGGGCGCGACCGCGAACGGGTCGTCCAGGCAGTTGATCGCATAGATCGCCTCGGCGCTGTTGTCGGTGTAGCCGTCCTCCCCGCGAGAGGCGTAGAGGTCGGCCAGCGCGAGCAGCGTGGTGCCCGACCCTCCGAACGCCTCCTTCAGCGCGGTGGTGAGGGCGAACCAGCTCTGCCGGGAGTAGAGCGGCGTGACCAGTCCGTAGAACGCGGTGCCGACGGTGACCTCGCGATCGGTGTTGGTCGGCAGCGGGTCCGCGTCGATCTCGGCCATCAGCCCGGTGATCCGGTCCAGGCCCTCCTCGACGGTGGCGCCGAGGAAGCAGTCGTCGTCGGAGAGGCAGTCCTCGACGTAGGCGCGCAGGGCACGCTCGAAGCCCTCGGCCTGGCCGAGGGACAGCTCGCGCGAGCTCATGCCGGGGTCGAGCGCGCCGTCGAGCACGAACCGGCCGACGCGGTCGGGGAAGAGGTCGGCGTAGGTCGACCCCAGCTTGGTGCCGTAGGAGGCTCCGAAGTAGTCCAGGTCGCCCTCGCCCAGGGCGGCACGGAGCACGTCCATGTCGCGAGCGGCCTCGACGGTGGAGACGTGCCGGGCGAGGGCGCCGGACCTCTCCACGCAACCCTCGCCGAGCCGCTCGGACCAGTCGACCAGCGCCGCCTGCTCGGCCTCGTCGTCCGGGACGGGATCCGCCGCGAGGAACTGGTCGAGCTCGGCGTCGGTCAGGCAGTCGACCGGCGCGCTCCCCCCGGTGCCGCGCGGGTCGAAGCCCACGACGTCGTAGGAGCGCAGGATCCGGTCGCCGAAGACCTGAGCGGCGGCGGCGGCGTACTCCGTGCCGGGTGCGCCAGGACCGCCCGGGTTGACCACGAGCGACCCGATCCGGTCGCTCTCCGCCGGCACGCGCAGCAGCGCCAGCTCGATCGTCTCCCCCGCTGGATCGGCGTAGTCCAGCGGCACGGTGAGGGTGGCGCACTCGTGGCGGTCGCAGTCGCGCCAGGACAGCCGCTGGTCGTAGAACGGGGCGAGTGCGGGGTCCGGTGGCGTGCGGGCACCCTCGTCGCTGCCGGCCGGTGCGGCCGTGCCGCCGCCGTCGGGCTCGTCCGCCTGGCTCGTCGGCTGCTCCGCCGGGTCGGAGTCGTCGCGCTGGACCTGGAGGATCACCGCGGCGACCCCCACGCCGGCGACGACGAGCAGCGCCAGCACCAGCAGCACGGCGACGATCCGCTTCACTCAGGCCTCCTCGGACGCCCGCAGGGCGACCATCATGGACTCCAGCGCCAGCGCCGGGGTGACGTTGAACTCGAGCATCTGCTCGCGGGCCTCGAAGATGGCTGCGATGCGGCGCAGGTTGGTCTCCGGACCGGCTGCCGCGACGACCTCGACGTCGCGACGGATCTCCTCGTTGACCAGCGGCCCGGGCGCGCCGGTGGCCAGGGCGATGGCGTCGCGGTAGACGCTGACCAGGTCCATCAGGCCGCGGTCGATCACGTCGAGGTGGCGCCGCTTCGCGCGCGTCTTCTGGCCCTCCTCGAGCCGGCGCAGCGCCGGGCCGTAGTCGCGCGGGCGGCGACCCCGGTCGACCACACCGTAGGCCGCGTCGAGGTCGGCCTTCTC
>JAPSKJ010000340.1 GCA_031177735.1 Nocardioides sp. | reverse complement strand
CGCGTGCGGTCGCCTACGTCGCCTGCGATCCGGCCGCGCTGGCGCGTGACGTGGCGATCTTCGCCGAGCACGGCTACCGGCTCCAGGTGCTGCGCGCTTTCGACCTCTTCCCGATGACGCACCACGTCGAATGCGTGGCGCTGCTGGAGAGGAGCGGGTCTGACCTGCGGCGGAGCGATCCGCGCTAAGGGCGTCGATCTCCACCGGCGGTCCTATGGGTCGCCACCGTGGTGGGTGGGATGGGGGGCGGGTCGCACCTAGGGACGGCGCGACCGTGCTGGACGAGACCCAACCCCGATCCGATGACCCGTCGCGGCGCATCCCGTTCACCGCCTCGACCATCGTGACGATGGACGCGGACCGGGGCGTGCTCCGCGGAGCGATCTGCTCGTAGGGGCGACGAGATCGCTGCGATCCGGCCTGGCCTGCGCCGTGATGACGCCGCCAGCGTCGGCTGAGGCGGTCGGGACCTGAGGACCGCGTCGCGGTACCTCAGGTGGAGGTCCGGCACCCGGGCGGATCCCTAGCGTCGAACACATGGTGATCCTGCTGTCCGACCCCCGGGTCCGCGCCGTGCCGACGATCGAGTGCGGCGAACCCCTGGTGCGGCTCCCCGCTGACCTCTGCACCTCCGCGGTCCACGTCCGCGCCGGCCTGGCCGCGCGGCTGCGCGAGGCCGACCGCCTCCTTCCGGCCGGGGTGCGGCTGCGGGTGGTGGAGGGGTTCCGGCCGGCCGAGCGGCAGCGCGCGATCGTCGCGTCGTACACCGCCGAGCTCTGTGCCCTGAGCCCCGGCATCGGCCCGGACGACCTGGAGCGGTTGACCAGCCGGTTCGTCGCCCCGCTCGACGTGGCTCCCCACGTCGCGGGTGCCGCCGTCGACCTGACCCTGGTCGACGCCCACGGAGACGAGCTCGATCTGGGCACGCCGATCGACGCGACGCCCGAGCAGAGCGCCGGCCGCTGCTTCTTCGCCGCTGCGGACCTGCGGCCCGCCCAGCGGGCGCACCGCGACCTGCTCGCCGAGGTGCTGGCCTCGCAGGGGCTGGTGAACTACCCGACCGAGTGGTGGCACTGGAGCTACGGCGACCGCTACTGGGCCCTGATGACCGGCGCGGCCGCTGCGCTCTACGGCCCCCTCGCCGAGGAGGCGGCGGCATGACCGGGCTCGCCGTGCAGAGCCACGCAGCGACCTCGACGCGGCCACGCCTGACCGTCGACCTGGCGTCCGTCGCGCGCAACACCCGGTTGTTCGCGGAGCGCGCCGCCGGCACCGTGATGGCAGTGGTCAAGGCCGACGGCTACGGGTACGGCGCGTCGGACGTGGCCCGGACCGCGCTCGCCCATGGCGCGACGTGGCTCGGGGTCACCAGGCTCGACGAGGCACTCGTGCTGCGGGACGCCGGTCTCGTGGCGCCGCTGCTGAGCTGGCTCAACCCGGTCGACGCCGACTACGCGTCGGCGATCGCGCGCGACGTCGATGTGGCGGTGCCGAGCCTCGAGCATCTCTCGGCGGTCGCGGCGACGCCCGGGCGCGCGCGGGTCCACCTGCACGTCGACGTCGGCATGGCCCGCGACGGAGCGCCGCCCGCCGTCTGGGGGCGGTTGTGCCGGGCGGCCCGGCTGGCCGAGCTGCGCGGCGAGGTGAAGGTCGTCGGGGTGATGGGCCACCTCGGCTGCGCCGACGACCCCACGGATGAGTGCAACGCGATCGGGCGCACCCGGTTCTCCTGGGCGGTCGACGTCGCGCACGCGGCCGGTCTCCGTCCTCGCGAGCGGCACCTGGCGGCGACGGCCGCCACGCTGGCCGACCCGCGCGCCCATCACACCCTGAGCAGGGTCGGGGCCGGGCTCTATGGCATCGACTACGGCCTCGGGCCGGAGCGCGGCGTACTGCTCCGGCCGGCACTCACCCTCACTGCGCCGCTCGTGCAGGTGCGCCGCGTCCAGGTGGGCACCGCCGTCGGCTACGGGCACGCCCACCGCACCGACCGGGCGACGCACCTGGGCCTGGTGCCGCTCGGCTACGCCGACGGGCTGCCGCGGGCGGCCTCCGGTCGCGCCGAGGTGCTGGTCCGTGGCCGGCGCCGGCCGGTCGTGGGCCGGATCTCGATGGACCAGGTGGTCGTCGACCTCGGCCCCGAGGGTGCCGACGCCGGGGAGGCCGTCACGGTGTTCGGACCGGGGACCTGCGGCGAGCCGACCGTCGCCGACTGGGCCGCCTGGTCCGGCACCATCGAGCACGAGATCATCACCGGCATCGGCGCCCGCGTCGAGCGCGGCACCTTGGCAGGCACGCACCTGCGGAGCCTCGCGTGAGCGGCCCGCACGCCGCCCGCACGCGCGTGGCCGTCGTCGGCGGCGGCCAGAACAGCGAGCACGACGTCTCTCTCGCCTCCGCGGCCTCCGTCGCAGGGGCGCTCGACCCGGCGGCGTACGACGTCGTCGCGCTCACCATCGCCCGCGACGGGACCTGGCACGACGCCGACCTGACCCCGCTGGACCTGAGCAGCGCTCTGGCGATGCTGCAGAAGTGCGATGTCGTCTTTCCCGTCCTGCACGGGCCGCGGGGTGAGGACGGCGCGCTCGCCGCGCTGTGCGAGCTGGCCGGGCTGGCCTACGTCGGCTCCGCCATTCGCCCCGGAGCCATCGCGATGGACAAGTGGGCCACCAAGCTGGTCTCGGAGGCGGTCGGGGTCACCACTGCCGACGGTGACCTCCTCACCGCGAGCGGCGCGGCTGACTTCGCGTGGACGCGACCGGTCGTGGTGAAGCCGGTCGCGGCCGGCTCGAGCCAGGGCGTCAGCCTGGTCCGCGAGCCTGCGGAGCTGCGGCCGGCGATCGACGCCGCGCTGGCCCACGACGACCGAGTCTTGGTCGAGGAGGTGGTGGTCGGCCGCGAGATCGACGTCGCGGTGCTGCGCCGCGCCGACGGCACCCTGGTCATCGCCCCGCCGTTGGAGATCGTCGCCGACGGGCTGTTCGACTACGACACGAAGTACGGCGGCGGTGCGGTCTTCCACGTGCCGGCGGCCCTCGAGCCGGGGGAGGAGGCCGCGCTGACCGAGGCTGCGGTGCGCGTCTACGAGGCGCTCGGCTGCGCAGGCGTCGCACGCGTCGACTTCTTCTGGACCGAGCGCGGGCCGGTGCTCAACGAGGTCAACACGATGCCCGGGATGACCGAGCACTCCCAGGTGCCGAGGATGTTCGCGGCGGCCGGGGTCGGCTACCCCGACCTCC
>JAPSKJ010000339.1 GCA_031177735.1 Nocardioides sp. | reverse complement strand
GGCAACATGAAGCAGGGCGACAACGTGCTGATCTGGGGCGCCTCCGGTGGCCTCGGCGGCTTCGCGACGCAGTACGCCCTCAACGGCGGCGCCAACCCCATCTGCGTGGTCTCCAACGAGGAGAAGGCTGACATCGTGCGCTCCATGGGCGCGGAGATGGTGATCAACCGCGCCGAGGAGAACTACCAGTTCTGGAACGAGGACGGCACCGAGCAGAACCCCAAGGAGTGGCTGCGCTTCGGCAAGAGGATCCGCGAGCTCACCGGCGGCGAGGACATCGACATCGTCTTCGAGCACCCCGGCCGGGAGACCTTCGGCGCCTCGGTGTTCGTGACCCGCAAGGGCGGCACGATCACCACCTGCGCCTCCACCACCGGCTACATGCACGAGTACGACAACCGCTACCTGTGGATGAACCTCAAGCGGATCATCTCCAGCCACTTCGCCAACTACCGCGAGTCGTGGGAGGCCAACCGCCTCATCGCCCAGGGCAAGATCCACCCCACCCTGTCCAAGACCTACCGCCTCGAGGAGGTCGGCCAGGCCTCGCTCGACGTCCACCACAACAAGCACCAGGGCAAGGTCGGCGTGCTGTGCCTGGCCCCGCAGGAGGGCCTGGGCGTGCGCAACTCCGAGCTGCGCGAGAAGCACCTGCCCGCCATCAACCGCTTCCGCGGCGTCTGACCGGACCGCACCGAAACGGCCCGGCACCACGGCCCCCGACCGCCCAGCGGTCGGGGGTCGCGCCCGTTCCGGTGGTTCGACCCGGTCAGGTGCTCCTCACTCGGTAGGCTGGGCGCCGCGGCAGGGGATACACACACCACCTTCGGAAGAGGAACGATGAGCGATCAGGGCCTGTCCATCTTCGACGACGCGACGGACACCGAGTCCGCCAGCGCGGGACCCGACGAGCCGACCCGCGTTCTCCCCCGACAGCAGGCTGCACCGGCCCGAGCGGCCGCCAGGCCGAAGACTCCTCCGCCGGCCACTCCCCCGGCACCACTGCCCGCGGTCCACCTGCCGGTGGTGCGCAAGGGCGGCTACGACCGCGAGGCGGTCGACGCTCGCCTGCACGCTCTCGCCCAGGACCGCGCCCAGCTGACCGCCACGCTGAGCGCCGCCGAGGCGCGCATCGGTGAGCTGGAGGCCAAGGTCGCGGAGCTCCAGCGCGAGCTGGGCGAGAACCAGAACCCGTCGTACGCCGGCCTCGGCGGCCGTGCCTCCGCCATGCTGCGTCTCGCGGAGGAGGAGGCCGCGGAGATCCGCACGATCGCCGAGCGCGACGCGCAGGAGATCCGCGAGCAGGCCACCCGCGACGCCGCCGCCATCCGGGCCGACGCCGCCCGCGAGGCCGATGACATGCGCAGCGTGCAGCTCAAGGAGCTCGACGAGCAGCGCAACCGCCTGGTGGCCGACGCCGAGCAGGAGCGTCGCCTGGCTCGCAACGAGGCCGAGGACCTCGTCGCCTCCGCCCGCCGGGAGGCCGACCAGCTCCGCCTGGCCGCCCAGCAGGAGGTCACCGAGCTGCGCACGGCCGCCCAGCGCGAGGTGGAGCAGGCCCGCGCCGGGGCCGACCGCGAGGTCCAGGAGGCCCGCCGCATGCTCGCGGTGGAGAAGGAGCGGCTCGCCCGCGAGGCGACCGACCACCACAACTCCGCCATGGCCGAGACCCGGCGACTGGTCCAGGAGGCCGAGGAGCGCGCCGCCGCAGCGGAGGAGCGCGCCCGCCAGGCCACCGCCCAGGCCGCCGAGCAGCGCGCAGTGGCCCAGAACGAGTCCGAGAGCCTGCTGACCCGCGCGCGCCGCGAGGCCGAGCAGATCGTCGCCTCCGCCCGCACCCACGCCGAGTCGATCCGCTCCAGCGGCACTGCGGAGGCGGAGCGGGCGCTCGCCTCCATCCGCGCCGAGGTGCAGCGGATGACCAAGCGCCGCGACTCCATCACCGCCCAGCTCGCCTCACTCAGCGATCTTGTCGCGGGCTTCGGCAAGGACGACGACGAGGAGCCGGCCGCAGGCTCGACGCCGACCGCGCGGAAGCCGGAGACCGAGGACTCCAAGGATCCCGCGTGACCGACGCACGCCTCGGCGACGTCGGCACACCTGACGACGCCGGCGACTCCCCCGCGCTCACCGACCAGACCGGCGAGCTCCGTCGCTCCGGCAGCGAGGACCTCGGCGAGCCGGGTCCGCCACTGCGGCGCTCCCCCTTCGTCATCGGCGTGGCGGGCGGCTTCGGCCTGCTCACGGCCTTCGCCCTCGGGCTGACGCTCTGGACGATCAAGGGCGTCCTCGTCCAGATCCTGGTCGCCCTGTTCATCGCGGCGGGTCTCAACCCGTCGGTGGAGTTCATCGAGCGCCACGGGCTGCGACGGCCCTACGCCGTGCTGACCGTCATCGTGGCGGTCGGCGCCGCCATCGCCCTCTTCTTCGTCGCCATCGTCCCGGTGATCACCGACCAGGTCGCCGCGATCACCCAGAACGCCCCCGGCTGGCTCGACGCGCTGCAGGAGAACCGGCACATCCAGCAGCTCGACGACGAGTACCAGGTCATCGAGAAGATCCGCGAGTACGTCACGCAGGGTGACTTCGTGAGCAGCCTCTTCGGCGGTGCTCTCGGCGTCGGGCTGGCCGTCCTCGGTGCGGTGCTGAACGCCTTCGTCATCACGGTGATGACCCTGTACTTCCTGGCCGGCCTGGAGCAGACCAAGAGCGCGATCTACCGCCTCGCGCCCGCCTCGCGGCGCGACCGGGTGGCCAAGCTCGGCGACCGCGTGGTGCGGGGCGTCGGCGGTTACGTCTCCGGAGCCTTCATCGTCGCCGTCTGCGCCGGTATCTCCTCGCTGATGTTCCTGTTCATCGTCGGCCTCGGCGAGTACGCCGTCGCGCTGGCCTTCGTGGTCGCGTTGCTCGACGTCATCCCGATGATCGGGGCGACGATCGGCGCGGTGCTGGTGACCGCGATCGGCTTCGCCACCGATCCGAAGATCGGCGTCGCGTGCCTGATCTTCTACCTGATCTACCAGCAGGTCGAGAACTACCTGATCTACCCGCGGGTGATGGCCAAGTCGGTGGACATCCCCGGCTCCGTCACCGTCATCGCGGCCCTGGTCGGCGCCTCGCTTCTCGGCGTGGTCGGGGCGCTGCTCGCGATCCCGACCGCCGCGGCCATCCTGATGCTCACCCGGGAAGTCTTCGTCCGGCGCCAGGACGTCAGCTAGGCCCGGGCCGAAGAGGTCCTCGTCGCG